>CAYPTM010000032.1:0-12631 GCA_964413345.1 uncultured Elusimicrobiales bacterium | reverse complement strand
TTGAAATATTTCCTGAGATATACCGGGCTGAGGCCCTCCAGCGAATCTTCCTGATAGGTGCCGCGCTTTGCCGTCTCCACCACCCGGCCCGCGATATCGGTGGCAAGGATCTTTATGTCCCAGTCGTCGAAGTCGGGCAGGAACTCCTTGAGGCACATGATGATGGAATAAGGCTCCTCCCCGGTGGAGCAGCCAGCGCTCCAGATGCGGAGCTTCTTCCAGTTCATGCGCGGGAGCACCTGCGACGCCATGAAATCGAAATGCGCCGGCTCCCTGAAAAAAGAGGTTTTGTTGGTGGTGAGAACGTCTATCATGCACGCCAGTTCAGGCGCGTTTTCCGGCTTTTCGAGATACTCCAGATATGCCGTAAAATTGTGCAGCCCGAGCACGCGCAGCCTGCGGAGCAGGCGGGCCTTTACCAGTTCCTCCCTGCCCGGGCCGAGGCGTATGCCGGCGAGACCGTAGACGATGGAGGAAACCTTCTCGAACTGGGAGGAGGAAAGGCTGGTGTTCACCATGCGGAAAGCGTGTGTTTCTTGCATAAGCTTGCGCGGCTGACTAATTTCTACCATAAACCGAACGGGTTTGCAAACTAACAACAAGTGGTTAAGCCCCGCGCGAATCCGCCGACGGGGAAACAGGCGCGCGGGCCGCCCCCGCCACGCGGCCGCCCCGCCCCGTCAATACACGGATAAAATTGCTAGAATTACCAACAGCCGGACCGCGCGAAAACCGCGCCCTTTACCAGACACGCAAAAGGACACTATGTTTAAAAAGTTCAGGGAAGGTCTTTCCCGCAACGTCGTTTTTCTTGGCATAGTCAGCGGCCTGACTGACATTTCCAGCGAGATGATTTACCCGCTGGTACCCATATTCCTCACTTCCGTCCTCAACGCCCCCATGGCAGTCGTCGGCATGATGGAGGGCGCCGCCGAGGCGACCGCAAGCCTGCTCAAGGCAGGCGTGGGATACTGGAGCGACCGCACCGGCAAACGCAAACCTTTCATAGTATGGGGCTACGGCCTGTCGGCCGTGAGCAAGCCTCTCATCGGCCTGGCTTTCGCCTGGCCGATGGTGCTGTTCGCGCGCATAGTGGACCGCATAGGCAAAGGCGTGCGCACTTCCGCCAGGGACGCGCTCATATCGTCCTGCACGCCGAAAGAACACTGGGGCAAGGCCTTCGGCTTCCACCGCGCGATGGACACCGCCGGCGCGGCCATCGGCCCGCTGGTCGCCATATTTCTGCTGGAAGTGGTCCACATGGACTACAGGCCGGTTTTCTTCCTCGCGTTCATACCGGCGCTGTTCGGCGTGCTGGTGCTGATGACGCTGGTAAGGGAAACCCCGGCCGAGCCCCGGCCCGCCGGAGAGAAGCGGCCCGGATTCCTTGAAACGTTCCGGGCCATGCCGTCTTCCTACAAGCGGTTTCTGGTTTTCGCGGGAGTCTTCTACCTGGGCAATTCCAGCGATATTTTTCTGATAATGCGCGCCAAATCGCTGGGCATGTCCACTTCCACGGTCATCTTCGCGTATGTCGGCTACAACATAATCTACGCGCTGTGCGCCACGCCGGCCGGATGGCTGGCCGACAGGCTGGGCAAGACCAGGACGATGATAACGGGCCTGCTGGTTTTTTCCGCGGTATACGCCGGCTTCGCGATGGCCACGGAACAGTGGATGATATGGCCCCTCTTCGCGGTATACGGTTTTTACGGGGCGATGACCGAAGGCGTGGCCAAGGCCCTCATCTCGGAATATTCACTGCCACATATGCGGGGCAGCGCGATGGGCCTTTTCAACGCCATGATAGGCCTGCTCGCGTTCGCGGCCAGTTCGCTTGCCGGTATCCTCTGGAGCGCGGTATCTCCGGCGGCGTGCTTCATCCTCGGGGCGGCCTGCGCGCTCATTTCCGCAGCCATGCTCTCCACTCTTAAAACGGCCCGGCAAAGCTAAATGTCCACCGAAAAACCTTCCTACCTCGGACACAGAAGCCGGATAAAAAAGCGGTTCCGGCAGGGCGGGCTTTCCCAATTCCTGGACCACGAAGTGCTGGAACTGCTGCTCACCTACGCCATACCCCGGCGGGATGTGAAACCCGTGGCGTGGGAACTCATAAAGAAATACGGCTCGCTCTCCCGAGCGCTGGACGCCAAGCCGGAGGAGCTTACCGGCATAAACGGCCTCGGGGAGGAAGCCGCCGCGTTCATTTCGCTCATCAGGGCGCTGATGCGCCGCTATTTTCTGGACGAGCTGAAACAGCGGCAGACAATCCGCTCCCCCGAGGACGTTGTCCATTTCTGCCGTGCGTCGCTTGAAGGGGAACGGGACGAGAGTTTCGAGGTTCTTTACCTCACGACAAGGAACACCGTCATCGAGGCGGAGAGGATTTCCACCGGCACAATAGACCGGGCCACGGTCTCGCCGCGCAAGGTGGTGGAGAACGCGCTCAAGGCACGCGCGGCCGGCCTGATTTTCATACACAACCATCCATCCGGCAACCCGTCGCCGTCCAAGGAGGACGTTACCCTGACGACGGAGATAGCCCGCGCCGCGCAAAGCCTCGGCATATCGGTCCATGACCACATCATCGTAGGCAAGGGCAACTACTACAGTTTCCGCGCCAACGGCCTCATCAAAAAGGAGAACGAATGAAGAAGCCAAGCCTGCTGAAGGAAGTCCTTTCACATCAGGTCTATCCGGCCATGGGCTGCACGGAGCCGGTCTCCGTGGCGCTCTGCGCCGCCACGGCGGCCCGCTGCCTCGGCAGGACACCGGAGGAAACGCTCATCATTCTAGACCCCGGAACATACAAGAACGGCATGGGAGTGAACCTGCCCAACACACGCGGCGAAAAGGGCAACCTTCTGGCCGGGGCCATCGGCGTGCTGACAGCCCGGCCGGAACTGAAGATGGAAATACTTCGCCCCGTCACACCGGCGCTCGTGGCAAAGGCAAAAAAGCTTATTAAGGACGGCAAGGTCAAGATAACCGTTATGCCCGACCGCAAGGGCAGTTACATGGAAATCCACGCGAAGGCCGGCAGGGACACGGCCATATGCGTTGTTGAGCAGAGCCATACAGAAGTTTCCCGCCTGGAAAAAAACGGCGCAGTCCTGATAGACAATCCCCCCTGCGGCAAGGGCTCAAGGTCGGCCGCGTACAAGCGGACGCTGGCCGCCTGCTCGATAAAGGACCTGCTCAAGGCCGCTGAAGCCGCCGACCCGGAAGACCTGGCTTATCTCAAAAAAGGCGTGGAAATGAATCTGGCCGTTTCAAAGGCCGGAATGAAGCTCCACAAGGTCGGCTTCTACCTGATGGACCTGAAAAAACGCGGCTACCTCATGGATGACGTTTTTTCCTCCGCCAAGATACTGGCGGCCTGCGCCGCCGACGCGAGAATGGAGGGCATTGCCCTGCCGGTGATGTCTTCCGGCGAAAGCGGCAATCAGGGCATAGTGGCCTCCCTTGTCCCGTGGAACGTGGGTCTGGCCTTCGGCATACCGGAGAAGAAGATACTCAAAAGCATCGCCTTCTCGCACCTCCTGAACGGCTACGTCAAGGTTTTCACAGGCGGACTCTCGCCCATCTGCGGCTGCGCCATAGCGGCGGGGGTCGGCGCGGCGGGCGCGATAGTGTACCAGCGCAGAGGCGCCGACATACCGGCTATAAGCCTCGCGGTGAACAATCTCATCTCCGACCTGGGCGGCATGCTGTGCGACGGGGCCAAGGGCGGCTGCGCGCTTAAGGTGGTAAGTTCCTCCGACGCGGCCATACGCGCAGCCTACATGGGCATGCACCATTACGGCATAACGGAAGTGGAAGGCTTCGTAGGCAAAACCGCCGAGCAGACCATACAGAACCTGGCCCGCATCTCCACCGTCGCGATGTCGCAGGTGGACCCGATGATAGTGGATATAATGCTGGCGAAGCAGTCGGCGAAGTGCCCGAAGGCATAAGGTATAAAGAACATGACAGAGAAACAGGCTGACAGATTCGCGCTTCTCATGGCGGCGGCGGTTTTCGCCCACAACTTCGCGCGCGGCTACGACATACGCGGCCACAGCCTGATGTATCTCTCCGATTCGCTCTCCATACTCCGCCCGCCGATATATCCCCTGTTCCTTGACGTCATGAGGCACATTTTCGGGGCGCAGGGCCTTGCCATGGCGGCGCTGGTTCAGACCATACTGGCGATATGGGCCGTCCTGTTTCTGGCGCGCGCAATAAGGAAGCACTTCGCCATAACGCCAATAGGTTTCCTGTTCCTGCTGGGCGTGCTGTTCGCGCCGCTTCTGCCGGTCACCACCATACATATCGACGACCCCCACCTGAGCACCAACATTCTCAGCGAAAGTCTGGCCTACCCGTTCATGCTCTTTGCGACAGGCTTCATGGTGAAAGCCATAGCGGCGCCTACCGCCGCCACGATAATGCCGGCCATGCTGTTCAACCTTGCCGGAGTGCTGACGCGGGCGCAGTTGATATTTCTCTGGCCGGTTACAGTATGCTGGCTGGCGGCCTTATGCTTCGCCAAAATCCTGCCACTCAAACGCGCGGCGGCATTCTGCGCGGTAGCGGTCCTGCTAGCCCTGTCGGGAGCGGGCATCAACAGGCTGTATCACAAGGTTGAAAACGGGATATTCACTTCCCCCCCGCTGGGCAACTGGGGTCTGCTGACAAGCCTGCTCTACGTGTCCACCCCGCAGGATATTGCGGCATTGCCTGAAACAGGGGACAAGCCGATGCTTGAAGCCATTTACGCACGGGCACAGTCGCTGAAGGCACTGGAATACCAGCGGACCTATCCGCTCGTGGAACATTTCAACGGCAATTACGACAACATAACATGGTCTTCCTCCCACGCCGTTTACAACGAAATCAACAGGGCAAACTACGCCCGGGGCCCGGAAGGGGACGCGCGGCTGATATACGACCTGAACAAGTTTTCAGGACGGACAGCAAAAATGCTTCTTGCCAGGAAATGGAAAGATTACGCCAGGCTGCTGGCCGCGAAAACCTATCAGGTCTTCGGCTGGCTGGACCTTCTGGTGCTGGCGATGTTCGCCAGCGGCGTGGTTTACAGACGGGACAGGGACGCGGGCATTTTTCTTGCCATGGCGGCTTCCATAGTGGTTTTCAATATGTGCGTGCTGATCCCACTCAACACAATCTACGGACGCTATACGCTCTACAACGACGTTTTCAATCTTGCGGTCATCGTCACGCTGGCGGCCAGAATACCGAGGGATGCAATCCGCGCAAATAACTGAAATAACGGCATCCCGCATTCACGGACATTCAGGCACGGCCGTTAAATCCCTTTCGAAGCGGATGACAAGCGGGAATGCAGCTCCTTCAGGGCGGCTTTATTGCTGGCCCATGTCAGGCGCTTGAACGCGCCTTCGTAATCCAGCCATAGAAACGCGTCATGTTCCCGCGACAGAGCTATTTCCCCGTGACCGGTCTTCACGCCAAAACAGTATTCGGGTATGGCCCGGACTTCGGGTCCCCACAGCAAACCGCACACCTTCTCCACCGGCAGCATGGCGCATGAGTCCAGCCTGATGAACGAACCACCGGCAATGCCGGCTTCCTCAAAGGTTTCCCGCGCGGCCGCTTCTTCCGGCGACTCCACGTCCTCTCCTCCGCCGGAGATGCCCTGCCAGCAGCCGCGCATGTCGCTTCTTCTGAAAACAGCATAGCGGATAGAACCGTCATCTCCGGCTTCATAAGGGAACACAAGCACTTGAAAAGGCGCTCTCATGACAATCCTCCTGTCGGGGGCTGCCGCCATGCAATGCGGCGGGAAGACGAAGGGACCCGGCCCTTGCGGGCCGAGTCCCGAATAACGACCGCAGCCGGACTTTCCGTTACAGGTGGGAAATGCCCTCTTTGAGGGCGTAGCGGATAAGGTCGGCCTGTTTGTGTATGTCCAGCTTGCGCATGATGTTGTTGCGGTGGACATGCACGGTGTTCAGCGAAAGGCTGAGCAGCTTCGCTATGTCCTTGCTGGAATTGCCTTCCGCGATGAGCTGAAGTATTTCCCTTTCCTTGGGGGTGAGCGAAACGGCCTTGGTGCCCGCCGCCTGGGGATACACCTGGCCCAGGAATCCCTGCACCACATATTTGGAGACCGCGGCGCACAGATAGAACCGGCCCGCGTAGACCTCCTTTATAGCCTTCACAATCTCCTCGGAAGTGGAAACCTTGACGATGAAACCCCTGGCTCCGGCCTTGAGGGATTTCTCCACCGACACCCTGTCATCATGCATGCTGAGCATGATTATCCTGCTCTTGGGATTGAGCTTCACAAGGCGCTCGGCCGTCTCTATTCCGTTAAGTACGGGCATGGAGATATCCACCAGATAGATATCGGCCGGCTTCCTTCTCGCCATTTCCAGCAGCTCGTTGCCATTCGAGGCTTCGCCGGTAACGGCTATGTCTTTCGACTTGCGCTCCAGGACGGCCTTTATTCCGTCCCGAACGACAGCATGGTCATCCGCTATGTAGACTTCGATGTTTTGCATAATTACCCCATGTATGTGGCCACCGGACAGGTTACCTTAACCACGGTCCCCTGCCCCGAGCCTGTATCTATCTCGAACCTGCCCCCAATATACTCCACGCTTTCCTTCATTCCAAGTATGCCGATGCGGCCGGCATTTGACGACGGGGAGACGTTTTTGGAGTCGAAACCCCTGCCGTTGTCCGAAATCGCCAGCCGTACCAGATTATTGTCCACTATCAGGCTGACCCTTATGCGCGTAGCGCCGGAATGGCGTATGGCGTTGCTGAGAGACTCCTGCGCCACACGGTAAATGGTTATGGCCACTCCGTCCGAAACCCTGGCGTGCGCGTCCGCGCGGTTTGAAAACTCTATTTTCCGCCGGGAATAGTCCGAAACGCGCTCTATGAGGTCTTTGACAGCGCCTGAAAGCCCCACGGTTTCAAGATTGGGCGGGCGGAGGTCAACCGCTATATGGCGCAAACGGCCCATGAGCTCGACTACCGTCTCGCTGAGCCTGCCCACGCTGCCAAGGGCCGAATCCTTGCGGCCGTCCTTTATGTCCTCCTCCAGTATTCCGAAGAGCGACATTATGGCCACCGAGCTGGAACCCAGCTCGTCGTGCAGCGCGGACGACACCTTGCGTTTCTCCTCTTCCCGTATGCTCATCAGCTCCTGCGAAAAATCCCTGGCTTCGGCCTCGCAGAGGATGAACCGCCTTTCCATCTCGGACACGCTGGTCACGTCCCTGCAGACGCCCAGCACCGCGCAGACGTCCCTGTGCCCGTCCTTGCCGTGTCCCGCGGCAAACAGCGGGAAAAGCCTGGACAGAAAGCAGAGAACCCGTCCGCCTGAAAAGGCCCGCCACTCATAATGAACCGATTCTCCCCGGAGCGCGCGGGCATGGGCGTCAACATGCACTTTCCCGGAACCCGCTGGACAAGACTCCGACATGGCGCCGGGATGCTTCCTGAGGAATTCCTCCGCGCTGAATCCGTGCAATCCCGCCCACTTGCCCAGAAGCAGCGTCATGGCGCCGTCCGGCGCCACTATGTACACCCAGTCTTCCATACGCCCCGCAAGGGCATTGAGAAGCTCGGGCCGCGACACGAAAACGCCATGTCCCGAGGGGCCTCCCCGCAGGGGCCCCTTTTCCCGCCTTTTTCTTGACTTCATACGACACCTCGCCGCCAGATGCTAAACGGCCGTCAGCGCTCGGGCCAGGCCGGACAATCCTGACACATCAAGGATAAGTCCCACCTGCCCATTCCCCAGTATTGCTCCCCCTGCCACGCCTTCGACCGCTCCCACCCCGTTACCCAAAGCCTTTGCCACCACCTGCTGCTGTCCAAGCAGCTCGTCCACAAGAAGCGCGCACGAACCGTCAGAGTCCTCCACCACCACCAGCAGCCCCCTCGCCGGATTCTCCTGCGCCCCGTCTATGCCGAAAATGCGGCTCAGCCGGAACAGCGGCAGAAGCTCCCCCTGCACGCGGACCAGTTCCCCCCGGCCCTGCACCGTGGACAAGTCATTCTCCCCGGGCTGGAATGATGTGCGGATGTTATGCGTGGGCAGTATGTAAACCTGCCCGCCCACGCGCACAAGCATTCCGTCCGTCACGGCCAGGGTCAGCGGCAGCTTTATGCGGAAACGCGTGCCGCTCCCCTTTTCGGTATCTATCTCGATGCGTCCGCGCAGGTTTTCCACTCCCTTCTTGACCACGTCCATCCCCACCCCCCGGCCGGAAATGTCCGTAATGCGGTCCGCCGTGGAAAACCCCGGCGTGAAAATGAAATTGTATATCTCATGGGCGGAAAAGACGGCGTCCGGCTTGGCCAGCCCGCGCTCCACGGCGCGGGCCAAAATCTTTTCCGCGTCAAGGCCCCGTCCGTCGTCCTCTATGGAAAAGACGACCATCCCCCCTTCGTGGGCCGCCGAGACCTTTATAGTTCCGCGCGCGGGCTTGCCCGCGGCGACGCGGGCCTCCACCGGCTCAAGGCCGTGGTCCATTGAATTGCGGACCATGTGGACCATGAATTCATCCAGCGCGTCCACCATGTTTCGGTCTATTTCCGTCTCTTCGCCGGATATCTTGAGGTCGCACGGCTTCTGGCTCTTGTCCGCCAGGTCGCGCACCAGCCGGGCCACCTTCTGGAAACTCGCCTTTAGCGGCACCATGCGCATCGACATGGAAAGCGCCTGCAAATCCCGGACAATTTTCCCCGCCTGCGCCACCTTTTTATAAAGCTCCGGGCAAAGCCCGCCGTCCACCACGGGGTCCTGCGCTATCATGGTGTGGGCTATCACCAGTTCGCCGATCTCGTCTATAAGCCTGTCAAGCCGGTCGGTGCGGACACGGACGGAAGAATCCCTGACAGCCTGCGGCCGGACCGCCGGAGCTGGCGCCGCGGAATGCATATCCGCGGGATGTTCCTCCTGCGCGGCGGGAACCTCAGGCTCTGGAACCGGAGCCGGCAGTTCCCGCACCCGCGGCGGTATGGCTATTTCAGGCACGCTGACCGGAGCCGGCTCAGGGGCCGGGACCGTGGCCTTCACTACTGAACCAGACATCTCCTGAAGCCTGCGGTGCAGGCCGGAATGAGGTTCCGGAACGGAAAAGCGGCGGCCCTCCAGCACGGACTTGACGCCCCCGGTAAGCTCCTTCAGCATATCTACGGACGCAAGCAGCAGGTCAGCGTGCTCTTTCGAAAAAGCCTGCTCCCCGGAACGCAGCGCGGAAAGCATGTTCTCTGCCGCATGGGCGAGACCGCTTATGCTGGTCAGATTGAGAAAGGCCGCCATGCCCTTCACGGTATGGAAAGAGCGGAAAACGGCATTGAGAGCTTCGCTGTCTCCCGGCGAAAGCTCAAGCGACATAAGTGACGATTCGGCGGTCGCCAGATACTCGCGCGATTCGGTAAGGAAATCCTGCACAAGCCCGAGATCCACGTCCGAAGGAAGCTTCAGCTCGGAGGAGGATTCCTCCTGCCCCACGGCCTTGTTCTCCTGCTTCAGGGAGGCCGCGGCGGAAGAAGCCCTGGCCACCAGCGCGGCGGCCGCAGCCAGCGCGGCCGGAGCCTTGCCCGCCTCGGGAGGCATTGACGCCACCCGTATGGCGGCGTCGCGCAGAAGGCCGCCGACTTCTTCCGGATAATTTTCGGAAAGAGCTATAAGCCTTTCGGCGAGGGAAGTCATGGCCTTCTTGTCAGTCGCGTCCAGCTTGAGCAACTGCGCCGCGGCATCCTCTATGCCGAAAACCGAACCGCCCTGGAACGGCAGGGGATGCTGAAGGCGCGTGAATTCCTCAAGGCAGCTGCCGTGGCGGCACTTTTCGCCGCTCCGGGAAAGGCCCGAGGTCGGCAGCCCGCAGGCCGCGGCCAGCGCCTCTCCCGCGCGCCTAAGGCAGCAGGCCCGGTCCGGGTCTTCAAGAAAAATCAGCGTCGCGGCGAGCGCTTCATTGGCGGCGGAAGCGAACGGCGCGGGAAGAGGCTGTCCCGAGCCGTAGGCCGCCATCATCCGGTCGAGAATCATGGCGAGCACAGACGTCACGTCGCCCGACACTTCCGCCAGGGCCGGCATGGCGTATTCAAGCGCCGCGCCGGTTTTAATCATTCGGGCCCTGTCATCGGACGGAGAAAAGCCGCCGTCCAGAAGCATGGATTTTATGCGGTTCAGGGCCTCCGCGCTGTCAGGCATCTGCCGTCCCTCCGTCAGACCCCGGCGAAGGGAGGGAACGCTCGGCGGGAAGGGCCACCGTGAAAACCGTCCCTTCCCCCTTCACGCTGTCTACGACGATAAAACCGCCGTGATTGCGGATTATCCCGTAGGAAATGAAAAGCCCGAGACCTTTGCCGGGGGAGGTGATGTTTCCTCCGCCCAGAACGCCCTTGGTGGTAACGAATGGGTCGAAAATCCGCTCGCGGACGGAATCCGGTATGCCGTCGCCCGTGTCGCGGAAGGATATGAGCACGCAGCCGAAACTGGAGGAACAGTCCCGCGCCTTGTCGCAGGCGCAGACGCCGCCGCGGGGCTGGCAGTAGCGGAGTCGGATATCCAGCTTCCTGACCGGGGACGTTTCCATCGCGTCCACCGCATTCAGCATAAGATTGACAAAGACCTGGGAAATCTTGCCCGGCACGCAGGCTATGCACGGGACTTTTCCGATATCGGTCGAAACCTCAACGCCGACGTCCTTCATACGCTTGCCCAGAAGCAGTATGTCCTGGGACAGGACGTTGCCTATGTCGGTGGACCTGCGGGTGGATTTTTCGTCGGCGCGGGCGAAGTCCATCAGCCCCTTGACCACGGAGCCGCCCCTCTCCACCAGCTCTCCGAAGACGGTCGAGATGCGGCGCATTTCCTCCGGGTCGGTGCTCTTGGCGTACATCTGGAGATAGCCGCTCATTATGAAAAGTATGTTATTGAATTCGTGCGCCACGCCCGCGGCGAGACTGCCCACCGCCGCCATTTTGGAGCTTTCCACAAGGGCCCTCTGGGTGCGGAGAATGGCCTGGTTGAGAGCTTTAAGCTCGTCCTGGTCCCGCTTTATGCGCAGATGAGCCTCCACGCGGGCCACGGCCTCCACGCCGTGAACAGGCTTGACTATATAGTCCGCGGCGCCCAGGCTGAAGCCCTTTATCTTCTGGTCCATGTCACCGACGGCGGTTATTATTATCACCGGTATATGCTTGAGCGCCGGGTCCTTCTTCAGCGCGGCGAGAGTGCCGAAACCGTCCAACACAGGCATGACCACATCCAGCAGAACGAGGTCGGGCGAGGCGCTGCGCGCCAGCGCAAGCGCCTCCATGCCGTCCTTCGCGAACAGAAACTCATGGTCCGCCCGTCCGACGGAAAGAATCGCCTTGAAAAGCGCGCGGCTAACTTTGTCGTCATCGGCTATCAGTATCTTCGGCATCCGGCACTCCTGGCGTGGGAAATGTGTTTAGTGAGGCTTGCGGCCCTGCTGCTTCTTATGCTCAAGCCACTCGCTGCGAAGCGAACGCCAGCGCTCTATCCTGGAGAAATTTTCCCCGACTATCTGTTTGAGCTTGGCTATGTCGAAAGGTTTTATGATGAAATCGCTTGCCCCGGCCTCCAGCATTTCCATTATATTCTGTATGGAGGGATAGCCGGTTATGATGATTATCTGGATGAAGGGGTCTATCTTGCGCATCTCGTAAAACAGGCTGATGCCATCGAGCTTGGGCATCATGATATCGGTGATGACCAGGTCGACGCTGTTCTGGCGGACATAGGCCAGCGCCTCTTCCCCGTTAAGCGCCGTTCCCACCTCCATACCCTCCTGCTCGAAAGCGTCGGAGAGCATCTGAACTATGTACTTCTCGTCATCCACGACCAGTATGTGCTTTTTCATTTTACTGTCCCCTTTTAGCGATGCTTCAGGCGGCCTTGCCGCCGGAACGCTTTTCAATGAGAGCCGAGATCTTGCCGACCAGTTCCGCCGCCACGACAGGCTTCAGGACGTAATCGTCGCATCCGGACTTGAAGGAATCCGCGAACGGCTTCTTGTGTGCCGTGACCACCACTATGGGAATGCCCCTGTCCGGCTGCACTCCGGCGCGCCTTTCGTTTTCGCGTATCAGCTTCATGACTTCCAAGCCGTCCATTTGCGGCATGGCTATGTCCAGCAGCATCACGTCATACCGCGTGTTATGCTTGACCGCGATATTATACGCCTCGATGGCCTCCACGCCGTTCACCGCAACGTCGCATTCCGCGCGCCCCCGTAGAATTTCTATCAGGAGCTTCCGGTTTATGAAGTCGTCGTCAACAACCAGAATCTTCCACACCTTTCCCTCCCGCGGCGCCCCACTGCCAGGCGCGCGCCGCTACGCCGTCACTCCCGCGATGAGAGATTCAAGCTTATCAAGCATCGGCCCCAGTTCCTGGTCAGCCGCCCCCTGCTTGACCGCCTGCTCCAGCTCATGACTCAGCGCATGGACTTCCGCGATGCGCAGATTCGCAGAACAGCCCTTCAGCGAATGAATGACCGCGGACGCCTGAGGACGGTCACCCTTGGCCAGCAGACTTCTTATCTGCATCAGCTGTTCCTTCGCCTGCACGACGAAATCCCCAACCAGTTCGTCGTAGACGCTCTCCGGAATT
>CAYPTM010000031.1:0-12837 GCA_964413345.1 uncultured Elusimicrobiales bacterium | reverse complement strand
ATTGCAGAACGCTATGGTTCCGGCCGCATCCAGCTCCATGACGCCCTCGGAAATCGTTCCCATGATTATCGCGGCCCGGAGACGTTCCACTTCGCGTTCCACCTCGGCCTTTTCCCGCCGGGATAGTTCCGCCACCAGCGCGGCATGGGAGGAGGAAAGCCTCATTTTGCTGATAACAACAAGCACGAGCGCCGCAATCAGGACGGATATCAGGGAGAGAATCAGGACAATTTCCGTCCTGTATTCGGACCGGAAAACCCTCCAGTCGCTTTCCTGGCGGACGGAATAGAAGTAGCCCAGGCGCAGTTCTTTCAGGCATTCCAGAACCGAACTGTAATCTCCCGGCTTGCTCCAGCCGCTCACTTCCGCCATCCTTGCCGCCTGGGAAGTCTCGTCAAGAGCCAAAAGGGCCTGGGCCACCTTGCCGGACAGCGCCGGTTCCACGGAAAGCAGCGCGGAGAAGGGCCAGTCCGGATACAGCCTGGTGCTGTTGAGAAGGGGGAAAGGCTTTTCCTGCGATGGCGCGGCATTGGCCCGTATTATCCTGAAATCGGACAGGGAAATGCGCTGCTCGGCTTCCATTCGCTCAAGAACACCCGTGCGCACTATGCCAGCGTCCGCCAGCCCGTCAAGGACGGATTCCACCACCGCGCCATAGGTGCCGGCGAACACCATGCCGGAAAAATCCCGGTCGGGCATGAGGCCCTCTGCCCGGATTTCTCTCTGGCCGATTATCCAGCCGCCGAAATCCAGCGGAGCCGAGGCCGCCACCCTCTTGCCGCGCAAATCCTTCAAAGACCTGATAGCGCTTTCCTTCGGGACAAAGACTACGCTGCCGTACTCGAGCATTTCCACCCCGTTGACGCGCCTTTTGGCCGAAGCGAGGGCTTTGATGTCATAAAGCTTGTTCAACTCAACGTACTGGGCGGGGTTTGTGCACAGGAAATCCACCTGCCCGCGCCCAACGGCGCGGCGCACGGAATCATAGTCGAGCGGAACTATCTCGAACCTTTCTCCGGGAATCCTGCTTTCCAGATACTTCCCCAGCGGGGTCCACATCTTCAGGGTATCGGCTTTGCCTTCCTTTGCCAGAACCCCTATCCTGTGCACAACGGGGCGCGGCGCGGCATGGCATATTGCAGCGGACAGGCAGACAGCCGAGAAGAAAAGGGAAAGGGAATGAATTTGCCGTCTGATCATATGTTAGTCCCGTTATTGAGGCGCGGTCATCCTGCCTATGGAGGCAAGGAGCACTGCGGCATTTATCGGTTTGGAAACATGGCCGTCCATGCCGGCGGAAAGGCATTTTTCCCTGTCCTCCGGCAGCGAGTGGGCGGTCAGGGCAAGTATCGGGGTGTGCCGCCCGAGCGTCTTTTCGAAATCGCGTATGGCCGACGCGGCCGCCAGTCCGTCCAGCTCGGGCATCTGCACGTCCATCAGAACGATATCGAAAGTTCCGGATTTGACGGCTTCCACGGCTTCCTTGCCATTGGATACGCAGACGACCTGATGGCCCTCGCGTCGCAGCATGGCGATAACCAGTTTCTGGTTTATTGCGCTGTCCTCCGCCAGAAGAATTTTCAATCCGCGCGAAACAGCCGGCTGGACCGCTTCCGGCGCGGCCGGCCCCGCCCTGTATGCCGGAGCCCGGCCCCCGGCCACCTCGGCCATGAAGGTAAAGTGAAAGAGCATACCGGCGCCGGTGCCCTTTTCCGCCCAGAAATTGCCGCCAAGTATCTCCAGGATGCGTCTTGCTATGCAAAGGCCGACGCCGGCGCCCCTGTACTTGGAATCAGGCGGAACGTTCGGGCCCCTGTCCTCAAAGCGAAAAAGGCTGTCCACATCGGCCGGGGAAAGCATGGAACCCGAGTCCTGGACAACCGCATGCACCTTGAATTTGCCGCCAGGTTTTTCCTCGCTGGACAGGGATATGGAAACCCTGCCGCCCGGCGAGCGGCGGAGACTGTAGTCGATAATGTTGAAAAGGACCTGCCCTATGCGGCGCCGGTCTCCCACCACCATGTCCGGCACTTCCGGCAGTATGGCGAGCTGCATGGAAATGCTCTTGGCCTGGGCCGAAAGCATGAACAGCCCCGTGGTCTGCGCCACGAGCTGGTGGAGGCTGAACGGAGCGTTTTCGGCCTCAAGGCGGCCCTTCTGTATCTGGGAGAAATCCGACAGAGCGCTCAGGGAATGCATGACGGTCTGCGCCGAGTCCCGGATATTGTCCAGACACTCCTTCACCCGCGGGTCGGAAACGGAAGGGGAGGCCAGTTCCGTAAAGCCCATTATCGAGTGCATGGGACCGCGTATCTCGCTTTCGGCGCGGTCGATGAAACGGCCCTTGGCCTCGCTGGACGCTTCCGCGGCCTGCCGCGCGCGAAGAAGCTCCGCGCTCTTGCGTTCGCTTATGCTGAATTCCAGGCGCAGGCTGTCCAGCATGCTGTTGACCGCGTCGGCCAGGTCGGACAGTTCGTCCCGGCCTTTCAGGTGGATGCGCTCTGACGAGTTTATCTTGGGTCCGAAATTGCGGGCGAAGGCCGTGACGGCGTCCACGCGCGAAAGCACGTATTTTTCAAGCGCGTAGTAGATGACGCCCATCAGGGCAAGGGACAAAAATATGGTGGCCCACATGAAATAGCCGAGAGTGGAGGAAATATGGCGGTAATAGTCCCGGGGGAACACGGCCTTAAGAATGGCGGCCGTTTTCCTGCCGTCCAGCTCGGGCAGCGCGACGGAAACCGACATCTCGTGGCCGTTTTCGGGAACGAAAGAGACATCTCCCGGCTGCTGCCCGGCAGGCGGAAGAACCCGCACTGAGGGAGCGATGCGAGCCCGGAGGGGGGCTATGGCCTTGTCATCAAGCCTGCGCAGGAAAAGTATGACTCCGTGGGCCGGACCGGTAAAATCGCCTTTGAGGATGGGATAGGCCGCGGCCAGATAGGAAATGGAATTCTCCGAATCAAACAGCAGGCCGCCGGCACCCTCGTGTTCGGCCCGCAGGCGGGAGGGGAAATCCTTGGCCGTTATCATGTTGGCCAGGGCGGGAGGGAGCATGAGCCTGTTGCCGTCCCGGTCGAATCCGCAGGAGATGAAAGGGCGCCCGTCCTTTCCTATGAAAACGACCCAGTCCACGGCTTGTTTCTTCAGGTTCCGGGCGTTGAGATAGGTGGCGGCGAACTGCCTGTTGGGTTTGGCGGCGAAAGAATATGCGTCGTCCCAGGCTGCCCATTCCCACGCGACAGCGAGAAGCGCCTTGGTCTCCGCCTCTATGAAGTTGCGCGCGGCGTCGGCCTTCGACAGGGACAGGGATGATTCCATTTCCGACGCCTGCTTGAGCAGGAAAAAACGCCCCGTCCACCAGACCGACCCCACGAGGCCGGCCAGCGTAAGGCAGATTATCAGGAAAATCGTTTTACGGATGCTCATACCGGTCTCCCGATATTTTCTATTCCTTTACCTTCCAGGGCAAATCTCCGCCTTCCTCGCCGCACTCGCCCTCCACGGGGAGGCGGGAATTGACCAGACGGCGCAGGGCCGCGGGGTCAAAAGGCTTGGTCACATATTCGGACGCGCCCAATCCCAGCGCTTTGGTCACAAGGGCAAGGTCCGTTTCGCTGGTGAGCATCACGACCGACATCCCATGAGGGAGGGGGGCCAGCGCACCGAGGACTTCCAGTCCGTCCATCACGGGCATGTTTATGTCCAGCAGTATGACCGCCGGACTGTGGACCTTGGCAAGCGCCACCGCGTCCTTCCCGTTGTCGGCCGTAAGCACTTCGTAATCGCAGCCAAGCACAGCGACGGCTATCTTCAGTATGTAGGGGTCGTCATCAACCGCAAGAATCTTCTTTTTCATCGTTGTAATCGCTCCAAATTCACGCGGGACAGGCCCGCTTCAGGGAAATGCGGAAGACAACCCCGCCATCCCCATTACCGGCGCGTATGCCGCCGCCCAGGGCCGCAAGCGCCAGTTTGCAGAAAGTAAGGCCCAGACCCGTATTGAGGCCGGCCGACATGCGGGCTCCGCCTTCCGCCAGGAAAGCGGGCTCAAATACGTCTTCGGCGTGGCACTCGTCCAGGGCTTCCCCCTGGTCGGATACTGTCAGGGTGACCTCGTTTTCTCCCGTTTCGGCCCGGACGGCTACCGTCCCGCCGGAGGGAGTGCGCTTCAGCCCGTTCACTATCAGGTTGGACAGGACGCGGGCCAGCAGCGCCTTGTCCGCGCACATGCGCGTTCCCGCCGGAAAATCAATTGAAAGCCTTTTGCCTTCCAGACTGGCGTAATCCGCCACCCAGCCAAGCTCCGGCATGACTTCGGAAATCTCCATTTCCCCAAGGGAAACAGGCTGGCTGCCATCATCGAGACGGGCTATTTCCAACAAGTTGGACAAAATCATTTGCTGGCGAGAGGCGCTGACGCGCACCAGCTGGGCATACCGCAATTGGGAATCGTTCAGCTTGCCGAACGAACCGGAGGCGAAGGATTCCGCCGCGAGGGAAATAAGCGTAAGCGGATTCTTCAAATCGTGTATTACCATCCCGGTCAGGGCGGAAGAGGAGCCCAGCACTCCGGACCCGGCTGACAGGGAACGGAACCCCCCGGCATTTTTCAGCGAGGAAATATCAAAAATAAGTCCGCAGGCGACAAAACCGTCCTCCCCGCCTTCAGGGAAATAGGAACGGACGTCCATGACCCAGGCCGTTCCGGTCCCGGACAGGAGCCGGTATTCCACCTCGCGCGTTTCCGCCGGGGAGGAAAGGCAGAAAGCGCTGTATGCCGGGCGGTCGTCCGGAACAATGCGGCCGATCCATTCATCAGCGGTCAAGGCGGCGCGGAAAGGGAGTTCCCCGCCCAGAACGACGCCGCTGCCGGTCAGGAACGTGATAAGGCCGGAGGAATCCAGGCGGTAGACAGCGCCCGGCAGGCGCGAAGCGAGTCCGCGCCAGGAGCGTTCCCGGCCGTTTGCCGCAGACAGCGCCGCGGCAAGACTTTTTACTTCCCCGCGCAACGCATCTACTTCCGCCTGCAACGCAGCCAGCCGGTTGTTTTGACCGCCTTCAAATCCACTTTCCATCTGCGTGTAATACTAACATATTTACTGTGCCGGGGCCATTAAAGTGAAAGGAACGCTCCTTTCGCGCATGGCCCGGACGGTCCCTCGCGGCAGGCGGCGTCCGGATGATTTCGGCCATTAAAAAAAGGTAAACTGCACCCTGCGCCAAGATGGCGCGGCAGGCTTCCGGCTCTTCGCGTCAAGGCCGGCACTTTTTTACAGGGAGCGGCCATGATTTCCGCATTGGCGAATATAAATCCCGTTCTGCTGGCTCTGATGGCCGGCATCTGCACCTGGTTCGTGACCATGCTGGGCGCCGGCATGGTCTTTTTAGGACGCGAAATCAGGCAGAAACCGTTGGACGCAATGCTGGGCTTCGCGGGCGGAGTGATGCTGGCCGCAAGCTTCTGGTCCCTTCTTGCCCCGGCAATAGAGATGTCTAAAGCCGGGCCGATGCCGGCCTGGTTTCCGGCCGCAACGGGTTTTCTGGGGGGAGCGGTATTCCTCAGGCTTGTGGACAGGGTCCTTCCGCATCTCCACATAGGCTTTCCGATGTCCGAGGCGGAGGGCATCAGAACAGCATGGCCGCGCAGCACGCTAATGGCGCTGGCCGTAACTCTTCACAATATCCCGGAAGGACTGGCGGTTGGAGTGGCATTCGGCGCGCTGGGAAGCGGCCTGCCGGAAGCCTCCCTGCCCGGAGCAGTGGCGCTGGCCGCGGGAATAGCCATCCAGAATTTCCCGGAAGGCTTCGCCGTTTCCGTTCCTTTCCGCAGGGATGGCCTTTCGCGCGGCAGAAGCTTCTGGTACGGACAACTTTCCGCGGTGGTGGAGCCGGTCTCTGCTGTCATCGGCGCGGCGGCGGTCACGCTTGTAACACCCCTGCTTCCCTACGCGCTGGCCTTCGCCGCGGGAGCCATGGTGTTCGTGGTGGTGGAAGAAGTGATACCGGAGTCCCAGCGCGCGGGGAACACGGACCTCGCGACGGGGGGAGCCATCGCCGGATTCCTTGTCATGATGATACTCGACGTGGCGTTCGGATGATTCGCCGGACGCCGCGCCTCTCTCCGCCCCACCGTTGACAGACGGCGCGGCAAATATTATAAAGTTTACAATGAAGGTGAAACAGCAATGCTGAATAATGGAAAGATGAAAGCCTCGGCACTGTTTCTGTGCCTTGCGGTCTGCGCCTGCGGCAAGAAACAGCCGGAAAACCATCCCGTTCCGTCGGAAGAGACCCGGGCGCAGGTAAAGTCCGCCATTATTGCCGCGCACAGGCAGAACTTCGCGGACGAGATTGCCTCCTATGGCATAGTCATGCCTTCCGAAGCAAAGGACATGGGACTCCGCAAGGCCACCTACAAAAAATCGGAAGTCGAAGTGATGCTTTTCCACCTTCCCAAGACCTCCGCCGAAACTTATGCCGCCTCCTTCCGGAAGAGCATTAACTCGAGCAAAAAACTTATACCGCTGGAGCAGGAAGAGGTTTCTCTTTCCCTTCTTGGGGAAAGCGAGGCGCAGGGCATAGCCGTGGCCGGCGCCGACATGAGCCGCAACCAGACCGTAAGCGTGTTCATAGAAAGGGACCGCTCCTCGAAACAGAAGTTCAACAGGCCCTACCAGATAGCTGCGGTCATCTTCACCCCGATAGAAGTGCGCTGACGCGCCAGATGAACTTAACACAATACTACGCCCTGGGGATATTCATCCTCACCTACATACTGCTGGCCTTTCAGGGCATTCCCGGCATATATCTGCCCCGGCCCGCCGCCACGCTGGCCGGCGCGGTAGCCATGGTGGCCGCGGGCGTCGTCGCGCTGAACGACGCCTACCGGCTGGTCGACCTGAACACCATAGTCTTCCTGCTGGGCATGATGATAATAGTGGCGTACCTGCAGGTGAGCGGCTTCTTCCAGCTTGTGGAGCGCAGGATACTTTCCAGGGCCAGGACCAGGCGGCAGTTCCTTGGCTGGCTCATCGCCTCGTCCGGCATACTGTCGGCCCTTTTCATGAACGACGCGGTCTGCGTCATGCTGACGCCGGTGGTGCTGCTGTTCTGCGAAAGGGCGTCGCTGCGTCCCGCGCCATATCTGATAGCCCTGGCCACGTCGTCCAACATAGGCTCGGCCTTCACTCCCATGGGCAATCCGCAGAACATGCTCATAGCGGTCCACTCCGGCATCCCTTTCACCCGCTTCGTTTTTGCGCTGGCTCCGTGCGCGCTTGGCGGCCTGGCCCTGAACTATCTCTTCATCAGCCGGCTGTACCGGGAGGAGCTCTCCCTGCCGCTCCGGCAGGAGCCGCTCCCGCCGGAAGACAGGCCGAAGAGCCGCCTCATCTATGTCTGCCTTGGGGCTACGGTGCTTCTGCTCGCGATGCTGGCGGTCAACATGTCTCCGGCGTTCGCGGCCATAAGCGTCGCCACCCTGCTCATAGTGGCCGGCAGCACAAAGCCGCGGGAAGCCCTGAAGGAAATAGACTGGCAGCTGCTGCTCATGTTCGCCGCCCTTTTCGTGGTCATGGGCGGCCTGAGGCAGGCTGGGCTGATGGAAAAACTGACAGCCTCGGCAGCCGGCGCGGCGGCGCGCTGGCCGGAAGGGAAGCTCTGGCTCCTTGGCGGCATATCCACCGTTCTCAGCAACCTGGCGAGCAACGTGCCGGCGGTAATGCTCCTTTCCAACACCGTGGACGCACTGGGCGGGGGGACGTCCCTGTGGCTGTGCCTGGCCGTCACCAGCACCGTGGCGGGGAACCTGACGATAATCGGTTCCGTGGCAAACCTGATAGTCTTTGAAACCGCCCGGGAAAAAGTCCGGATCGGCTTCATGGAGTATTTTTATGCGGGCGCGCCTGTGGGAATATTTCTTATAATTGCTTCATGCCTTTGGCTGGGAATACTAAAACCGTGATTGATTACCGGTACTGGAGCCTCAAGAAAAAAATCGCCGTCATACTGACGGCGGGACTCTGCGTGCTTTCCCTTCTCTACGTCCGCAACGACCACAAGCAGAAGACAAGATACGAGGGCAGGGACTTCAACGGCCGCGTGGCGAAATTCAACGACACGATTAAAACGCTCGAGGAAAAAATCGCGCAGAAGGTCCATGGCGACGCCCCGTTGAAGGAAGCCATAGACAAGGCCCGCGCGATGATGAGAACCACTCTGGGCGAGGAAATGCACGACGACTACTACGGCGCAAACCTTGAGGATTCAATCAAGCGCCTCAGGGAAGACTATGATGTTTTCAGGAACTACACGAAACGCCTCGCCGGAGACAAGCCGGACATGATTGACACCGCCTTCACGGCGGTGGAAATGAATGTATCACGCCTGATATCGCAGAGGGAACAGCCGGAGAGCCTGCCCATAACCAGACCGGTCGGCATAGGCATACCCGTGCAGCCAAAAGCGGTCGCGGTTTCCTCCTCCGGAACGGTGACGCCGCTGCCCGAACCCACGGAGGAGGAAAAAATCCGGCGCCAGCAGGAACGCATGCTGGCATCATGGCCGCTGGCGCTTTCCGCCGCGCAGCAGCTCGCCTCCCGGGAAATGCTGCCGGCCCTCGCCGACGCCAACCTCCGCTCCGTTCTGGACACATTCAGGCTCGACCTCAGGAAGGCGCTCGGCTCCGGCCCCACGGCGGCGGACGAACAGCCCGAACAGGCCCTGGCCGGCCTGCAGGAAGACCTGAAATCCCTGCAGGAGAACGCATCGGAAGTGCTCAGGGAAGCGCGCCTTTCGCTCACGAAAGACTACTGGAATCTCAATGCCGCTTACATCCGGGCCTGCCTGTCCGAGGCGGAACAGCGCTTCCAGACGGAACGGGACAACCGGCTGGCCCAGAGGAAGCTGACGCAGAAGGACCTTAACCGGCTGGTCATAGAACACGTGGCATACGATCTGGCCCTGCTCAGGTCGGCACTGGACGCCTGGCACAAGGAAAACGGCGAGGCGTGCCCCTGGTCAATTCAGGAGCTAGCTCCCAGGTATTTCACGGAACTCCCTTTCATAACGCTCCCCGGCTATGCCAGAACCAACACCCTCACCATTTTGACGGAAGACCCAAAACCCGACACTCTGTCCGCGTCGCAGGATTCCGGAGGCTGGCTGTACATATCGGACCAGACCTCCCCGCGGTGCGGGACCCTGCTTGTGGATTCCAAACGCAAAAATCCAAAGGGTAAAATCTGGCTTGGCATGTAGCACCGAGGCGAAATCGGGCATCCTGTGAACACGCAGCAAATCTTCCTTGCGTTATTCCTTTAATGCACTATAATATTAGGGATGTAGTCCTAAAAGGCTATCCGGATTTACTATGACACTCAGATCTCAGCCCTTTTTCCGAAAACTCAAGTGGCAGACCGTATTGGTCAACTACGTCCTGCTGGCGTTTGTGCTTGTAGGCGCCAATTACTTCGCCAAGAGCCTGTTCATGAAAAAAGCCGGACAGGCCGACACGGAAATCGCCAGCACCCTTATAACTTCCGTAAAAGAGTACATGAAAGAGGACGTGAAAGGGCTAGAATCCTTCACCAGAGACTGGGCCGCCTGGGACGACACTGCCATATACATCAAGGACCGAAACAAGGCATACGAGAAAGGCAACCTCAATTTCCAAGCGTTCAAGACCAACAACATATCCATGCTGCTGTTCTTCAGGGAAGACGGTACCCTGGTGGCTGCCGAAGGCTACGACCAGAAAGACGAAACGCATCTGCCCTATCTAAACGAAATAGCGAAGGAACTGGCGGCCCTCGGTTGGAACCGCCATGACAATGTAGAAAGCGTAAAATCCGGCTTCTGGAACACCCGCTACGGAATGTTCACGGCTGTTTCCCTTCCTGTCACGAACAGCCAGTATTTCGGTCCGATAAACGGCGCGCTCATCGCCCTGCGGCCGATGAATGAAAACACCGTAAAGCGCATTTCGCTGGTCTACAAAACCAGCGCCGCCATTTTCCGCGCGGACGAAGTCCTGCCTGCCGACGTACCCAAAGGCATTTTGACCAGAACGGAGGCCCTGCCCGTTACAGCCCCTAACGGGAACATCGTGGTCTGGTCCCATCTGGACGGCATAGACGGCAAGCCGGCGGCGGTGATCAGGCTGGAAAACCCCGCCGAAATAACTCCGAGAATCTATCAGGCCCTTTCCAACTTCATACTGTTGACGGGGATAATAATCGCGTTGATAGCTATTTTGTTCTCACTCATAGTCGTGAGAACGATGTACCGCCGTCTTGACGACCTGGTGGAGTTTGCCGCCAAGGCCGGGCACGACCTTACTTCCCGGGCGGACGAAAGCGGCTCGGACGAAGTCGCCACCGTGGCCCACGAAATGAACCGCATGATGGAAAACATCAACAGGGACATTGAAAACCGTCTCCGCATGGAAAAGGCCATCATTGAAACGCAGCAGCGCTATAAGAGCATATTCGAAGGCGCACGTGACGCCCTCCTGGTGCTGGATGAAGAGACTGAACAGATAATAGACGCCAATCCAGCCGCGGAAAAACTTTACGGCGCGGACAGGACAAAGCTCATCACTCTCAGGAAAGAAGACCTCTGCCCGCCGGCTTCGGAATGCCGGGAGAGTGAAAACGGGACGTATTACACCGCGCTGCACAAAACCATTTTCTCCGACAGGACTCCGGTCGAGGTCTCCGAGGACATTCTGGCATCGGGCGGCAGGACAGTCCGCTTCATGCTGGTCAGGGACATCACGGAACGGGTCCGCGCCAAGATGCAACTGGAAAAGGCCCACGATTTCTATCTTGACATCCTGTCGGGTTTCCCGGCCCCCATTTGGCGCTCGGACGAAACGGGGAAAATCGACTGGGTCAACGCCACTTACACCAGGTTCACCGGCCTTCCCGTGCAGGATCACTGCGGCCAGGGCTGGAAACAATATGTGCACGCGGAGGACGTCTCCAAGGTCGAGGCGGCGCGGACGGCAGCATTCGAGAAATGCGAACCCTGCCGCTGCGAATACCGCATAAAAGGCGCGGACGGGGCCTGGATACTGATGCTGGAAACCGCCCGCCCGTTCCTCCGCTCGGACGGGAGTTTTGCCGGCTACATCGGCCTCCTCGTGGACGTGACCAACCAGCGCGCCATGGAAGCCCAGCTCCGCAGCCACCAGGAATTCATACAGCGCATCGTGGACACCTCCCCGAACCTGCTGTTCGTCAAGCACGCCGACGGGCGGTTCATAAAGGTCAACAAGGCCTTCGCCGCCCTTTACGGGCGCAGCGTGGAAAGCATAGAAGGCCACTCCAACGCGGAACTGATGCCCTCTCAGGAGGAGGCGGCCCTTCACGACCGGACGGAAAGGGCTATAATGGCCTCGGGGGAACTATTCAACCAGGAAGAAACGGTTACGGCCGCTGACGGCCGGATACTGGTGTTCCAGACCGTGAAGGCCCCGATAATGCTGCCGAACGGGGAAACCGGCATACTGGGCGTCGCGGCGGACATCACGGCGCGCAAGCACATGGAAGCGGCGCTGCGGGAATCGGAGGAAAAATACCGTTCCCTGATGGAGAACGCTGCGGACGCAAATTTCCTTTTCAGAGCCAACGGCACCGCCATAGAAGTGAACAGCGCGGCCTGCCGCCTGCTGGGAATGAACAAGCAGGAACTGCTGGCCACGTCGGCCGGGACCATTTCGCAGGAACTGGGCGCGGCCATATCGGCCCTTTCCACCGGCAGGGCGCAGTCGCACTGCTCGCTGGAGGCCGTCCTCCGCCGCAAGGACAATTTCTCCCTGCGGGCGAGCATCGCCGCAGCCAAGGTCGTGGTCGACGGAGCGGACGCGGTGCTGATATCCGCCCGCGACATGACCGAGCGCATAAAGGCGGAAGAAGCGCTGGCTGAACGCTCAGCCATGATGCGCGCGCTGCTGGACTCCATCGAGGACATGGTCTATCTAAAGGACAGGACCGGCGCGTTCATCGAAGCGAACCGGGCTTTCGAAAACTTCATACGCAAGTCCAGGCAGGAGATAATAGGAAAGACGGATTTCGACATCTTCGCGGACCCGGAACTGGCCCGCCAGCTCCTCGCCGTGGACCGCCACGCCATGGACACCGGCCGGCCCCAGCGCATAGAGGAAACCCTTCCCGCCGGGGAGGACGCCAGGATTTTTGAGACGGTCAAGACCCCGTTCAACTCCATGGACGGCATAGCGCGCGGAATAGTCGGAGTCTCCCGCGATATAACGGAGCGGGTGCAGCAGCAGTCAGAGCTGGTAAAGGCCAAGAGGGAAGCCGAAGAGGCCAACGCGGCCAAGACGCGTTTCCTCGCGAACATGAGCCACGAGCTCCGCACCCCCATAAACGGCATACTCGGCTTTACGGAACTGGCCAAGGATTTTGCCTCCGAACACGCCCAGAAAGAATACCTGGCGCAGATATCCGCCTCGGCGGACCACCTGCTCAGGCTGGTCAACGACCTGCTGGACCTGACCAAGGTGGAGGCGGACCGCCTCATGCTTGAGATGCGAGAATTCGAGCTGAAGAAAACGATGGAAACGGCGGTTTCCTTCCTCTCTCCGCACGCGCAGGAAAAAGGCCTCACCATAGCCCTCAACATCGGCCCGGAAGTGCCGAAATGGCTGGTGGGGGATGATTTCCGTCTCCGCCAGACGCTCACCAATCTTGTCGGCAACGCGGTCAAGTTCACGGAAAACGGGGGGGTTACGGTCTCCGTACGCGCCCTTGAAGGGGCGGAGCTTCCCAAGATAGCGCTTGAATTCCGGGTCACGGACACGGGCGTGGGGCT
>CAYPTM010000030.1:0-13025 GCA_964413345.1 uncultured Elusimicrobiales bacterium | reverse complement strand
GCTCGGTGGATGCGCTGGCTGATTTTTCATTCCGTCTCTACGCGCAGAAGCGCTGCAACGTCCTGGCGGCTTTCGAACGCCGTCTTTTCCCCCCTTCCTCCCTTCTTCAGGTGCTGCGTTTTTACCCTTTCCTTCTTATAAACGGCGCGCTGTGCCGCAATGTGGGCGGACAGGATATTTTCAACGTCTGCGATCCCGACAGTGAAAGCGATGAGCTGCTTTCTTCCTGCCTGTCCGCCATAGAAAGCGGTGCGCGGCTCTCCGGGCAGTGTTTTGCGCTTCCGCTGCCCCCAAGGGCGTCCGGCGCCCGCTTCAAGGGCCGTATACTGCTGGTGGACGACAATACTTTCAGCCGGAGGGTCATGGCCGGGCGGCTGAAGGCCATGGGTTATGCCGTGGAGGAGGCCGGCGGCGGGGAGGAAGCCGTGTCTTTTGCGCTTGAAAAAAGATACAGCCTCATATTGATGGACTGCCATATGCCGCAGGTGGATGGATTCGCGGCTTCCATGCGGATACGCGAGGCGGAGGAGGATTATTATACTCCCATAGTCGCGCTTACCGCCGACGATTCCCCTTCCGATTGCCGTAGGTGCATGCTTGCCGGGATGGACCGGCTTGTTTCCAAGGGAGAGGTGTCCTCCATACTGGGCGCGGTGCTTGACTCGCTTTCTCCTGTGGTCAGGATAAGCGCCCTGGACATGGTGCGCGACGCTTTTGACGGGAATGTCCATTCCTTAAGGGACTATTTTTCCTCCCTGCTCAAAACAGCCGGACAGCAGGCCTCGTCAATGCGGGATGCCGTGGACAACGGGGATGCCGCTGCCCTGAAGCTTAACGCGCATACTTTGCGCGGCAGCAGCCTTACTGTCGGCATGCGCAATATCGGTCTTCTCTGCGCGCGGCTTGAAGCCATGTCCGCAGAGCGGAGGCTGGACGGCTCGGAGAAGATACTGCGCAGGCTTGAGCTGGAAATAAAGAGCGCGGGTTCATTCTTTGATAAATATTTGGCGAGGCTTGAGTCCGTCAGGCAGTCCGGAATGTCCTAATCGGCTTCTTCCCCGGTCCCCCCAAAGTTTGTTAAATAGGGCATGGGTGGACCGGGGAGAATACAATGAGCGATTATCGGGCAGAAGAAAACAGAAAGTTCAACGTCTGCTGTGTCTATGACGGGGAAAGCGGTTTCCAGAAGACCGCCTTCGGATTAACAGCCGACCTTTTGAATTCCGGGCAGCAGGTGGTTTATCTGTCCGGGGCTGCCAAGTCCCTTGCCGTGCAGCGGTATTTTGCCGCGCAGGCCGGAGGCAACTGGGTAAGCCGGGGCCAGCTTGTGATGAAGCGCCCGGACGCCGCGTCCGTCTCCTCGCTTGGGCGTCTGCCCGATTTCATGGCCGAGGCGTCGAAAAAAGCCGGCGAAAGCGGCTTTTCCGGCCTTACTGTACTGCTGGACATGGGCTCCCTGCCCAATACCGTGGTCTCACCCGATGCCCTCACCGGTCTCGCTTCCGCACTGGCTCCGCTCAATAAGGCCACGCTGGTGGCCGCTTTCGACAAAACGCTTTTTGAGGCCGGGTTCCTGCTTAAGATATTGCATTTGTATCCTCACATAGTCCTTGGGGGCGAACTGTACCGCAATATCTACAGGAAGGAGCTTCCCGTGATGCCGGATCACCGGCTCGCTTCCGCCCTGCTGGAAACCTTGCTTGAGGCCGTGGAATTCAGCGCCAAGGCAACGGAGCATCTTCCGTCTTCCGCCCCGGCTGAAACTGCTTCACCGGCCAGGACTCCGTCAGCCTCCCGCGGGGTGATTCTGCTTGCTGACGACGATCCATTCAACCGCGAGGTAATAGGCGCGGAGATGACTCAGGCCGGCTATGTCGTGGATCAGGTTTCAAGTGGCAAGGAAGCCTTGGCGGCCGCCAAGGCCAGGCACTACAACATAATATTCATGGACTGCAATATGCCGGAAATGGACGGATATACCGCCACTGGTCTTATCAGGGAGCAGTCGAAGGAGTGCTACACACCCATCGTGGCCCTTACCGCGGCCGATTCCGCCGCTGACCACAGGCGCTGCATTCTGGCCGGGATGGACTATCTGCTTTCCAAGGCTTCAGTTGCCAAGGACCTGGACGGCATACTGGAAAGGATGACGGACGCCGTGAACATGGATTCCCTGAATTCCGTGCGGGAAGTGTTCGACGGCGACAGAAAGCAGCTTGCAAATTTCCTCGACTCGTTCGTGGAAAGGGCGAAGGTCCATGTTTCGAGCATAAGGCAGGCTGTTTCCGCCGGGGATATGGAGACCGTGCGCCGGTCGGCCCACGGTTTGCGCGGCAACAGTTCAACCGTCGGTTTGCGCAATATCTTCCTCATCGGCACGCGGCTGGAGCTAATGGCCGAGGCGGGTGCGTCCGCGGGGATGGGCGTTCTTGTGGAACAGCTTGAGGAGGAACTTAAAACTGCCGTTGCATTTCTTGATAAATACGCCGCGCAATAATGCGGCGCATTTCATCTCTATTGTTGTGAAAAAGCCCTTGCGTGCTTTTCAGGATATCTGAAAAATTCGCAAGGGCTTTGTGTTTCTAAAACTGGGTGGCTGACGGGATTTGAACCCGCGACCTTCCGGGCCACAGCCGGACGCTCTAACCACTGAGCTACAACCACCGTAATTCTGTTAGAATATTTTATGATTTTAATGAGCTTTCGGCAAGGAACAGCCGGAAGCAGGGGGTAGCGCAATGACAGCAAAAAAAGACATTTTTCCGACGGTGCGGCCGCCCGCGGTCGCCGGCTCTTTTTATCCCGCTGACGCGGGGACTCTGCGCGGCGAAATTTCCGCGCTGCTTGCCTCTTCCGCCTCATCCGGCGTCGGCGGCGTCATCGGCCTGGTCGCGCCTCACGCCGGCTATTATTACTCCGGGGCGCTTGCCGCGAGGTCCTTCAACGCCGTGCGCGGGCTGCCTTTCGATACCGTAGTTTTCCTCGCCACGGCGCATTCATTGTCCGTCAAGGGCGCCGCGCTTTATCCCGGCACGGCCTTTTCCACGCCGCTGGGGGACATGGAAATAGACAAGGAAGTGTGCGATATTTTGCGTCGTACTCCGCTTATAGCTGATTCCCCCGCTGCCCATGCCCCGGAGCATTCCATAGAAGTCCAGTTGCCCTTTCTGCAGGGCATCGGCATGGCCGGGATCAGGATTGTTCCTCTTTTACTCAATACTCACGATATCGGGCGTCTCGCTGAAATAGGAGATGCCGTTGCCGCGGCGCTGAAGGGCCGCCGCGCTCTTGTGGTCGTATCTACCGACTGGTCCCATTATCCCCCCTCACAAACCGCGCGGCGGGCCGACCTTACGCTTATTGCCGCCCTTCAGTCCGCCGTAATGCGGAAGGATATGGAGTTTTTCCAGCTTGCCCACCATATGCTTCTTGAACGGGGAGAAACAAATCTGGACACAGTCTGCTGCGGCGCGGCGGCAGTGACGGCTGGAGCTTTCGCCTGCATAGGCCTTGGCGCAAAAAGCTTCAGGCTGCTTGAATACCGCAATTCCGGCGAGGTTGAGGGCGGCTCGGCGGCGCAATGCGTGGGTTACGCGTCCGGCGTGTTTTCTGCCGAGGCGCAGGAGAAGGACCCGGTGAAGCTTTCCAGAGAGGAGGGGGCCGCGCTGCTTTCTCTTGCCCGGCGTTCCATAAAGGCACGGCTTGAAGGCAAGGCGCTTCCCCGACTGGAGCTGAGCGATTCCCCCGCGCTTAACCTGCCGGGCGCCCCTTTCGTCACGCTGACCATGGACGGCAATCTCAGGGGCTGCATAGGCAACCTTGAGCCGCGCCAGATTCTGCAGGACGCTGTTGCTTCGCTGGCTGTTTCAAGCGCGTTCGAAGACCCCCGCTTCGACCCGCTTTCCCCGGCGGAACTGGATTCCGTCCGCATAGAGATATCTGTTTTGTCCCCTCTTAGAAAAGCGTCTGGGCATGAGGAAGTCGTTCCCGGCCTGCACGGCGTTGTTATAAGCGACGGCGCGCGCAGGGGAACCTATTTGCCGCAGGTGTGGGAACATTTCCGGAAGAAAGAGGATTTCCTTTCCTCCCTCTGCGCTGAAAAGGCGGGACTCAGCTCCTCGGCCTGGAAGGACGGTTCGGCTGAGATTTGGCTTTACACCGTAGATGCTTTTACCGAGTGATTGATTTCAGCTCAGTAAATCCGCAAGCTTTTTGACCGCCTGTCTGGCTGTCTCCGGGGACGTGTTCCCTGCCGTGCAGATACGGAAGTAGTTTCTGTAGAGTCCGCCGCAGGCAAAGGCTTCCCCCGGTATGAACAGTATCCTTTCCCGCATCGCCCGGATGGCTTTGGGCAGCAGGTCTTTTCCGTTTGGGATTTCCACCCACATTGAAAACCCCCCTTTCGGCACCGAGAATCGCGCGTCCGGCATGTATTCACGCATAAGTGGTGGCAGAACCGCCATGTTGCGGGCAAAGGTCGTTCTCATGATGCGGAGATGTCTGTCATATTTGATCGACCCAGCCAGTTCGGCCGCGGCCTTCTGCTGAAGCAGTGGCGTTCCCATAGTGGAAGACATCTTGAGGGCGGTTGCCCTGTCGGCATGGCGTTCGGAAATCATGTAGCCCGTTCTGAGCCCCGGTCCAAGCGTTTTTGAGAAGGAGCCGATGTGAAGCACCGTTCCCCGCCGGTCAAACTTCGCCAGAGAAGCCGGTCTGAGCGGGCCAAAGTGCAAATCGCCAAATACGTCATCCTCAATTACCGGTACGCCGTATTTCCACGACAGTTCAGCGAGTTTGTCCTTGTTTCCGTCCGGCATGAGCCCGCCGGCGGGATTGTTGAAGTTCGGCGAGGTTATAAGGCATGACGGAGGTTTCCTCCCGGCGATTTTTTCGAAGGAAGGCAGGTCCAGCCCGTATGTCGGGCTGGATGGTATCTGGATTATTCTGTATTTTCTGAGGGCGAGTAGGCGCAGCGTTCCCGGAAAGACCGGTGTCTCAACCGCGACCACGTCCCCCGGCCCCGCGAGCATTTCCAGCGCGAGCGAGAGGGCGTGCATGGCGCCATTGGTTATAAGTACCGAGTCTGGTGACGTAGGCCTGCCGAACGCCATAAATCTTTTCGCAATCAGTCTGCGGAGTTTTTCCTCTCCTCGGGGACTGCCGTAAGCTGTGTTTATGTCCGGTTCTTCCAGTAGTATCCTGCGCATGGCCCGCGCAAGCGCGGCCTGCGGCAGCAGCGCGGGCGACGGGGAGCCTTGCGTAAAGGTTTCCGGTCTGGAGTCTGGCGTATGCAGCGCGAAAATTTCGCCCAAAAAGTCATCCGCACTGGCTGCCTTCGGATTCCCGGAGTCTCTGTGCATGCGGGGCAGAAGCGCTTCCTCTGTCCGTTCCGCAATGTAAAAACCGTATTTCTCCCTGCTGGTGAGAATACCTTCCTCCTCCAACTGGGTAAAAGCCCTTAGCGCCGTTACAAGGCTTACGCGATGCCTGCGGCACGTTTCCCTGAGAGAGCAGACCCTGTCCCCCGGGACCAGCGTCCCTTCCGCGACGGCCCGTCTTATGCTTCCGGCTATTTCCTCGTATTTGAATATGTCGCTCATATGAATCTGTACTTGTATTATATCAGTATTTCTGTATCTGTTATTGTTTGTGCGACGAAGCTAAAATGAGGATATGGAGGTAGTAATGAATTATAAAATATTGCCTTTGCACGAGAAGTACTATCCGGCGATGCTTGCCGTTTTCAACCATTATGTGGAGAACAGCTTCGCCGCGTATCCTGAAAATAAAGCGGGATTGGATGTGTTTTCAAAGCTGCTTGCTTCGCTTGGGGATTATCCGTCCGGCGTTATCATGTGCGGGGAGGATGTCGCGGGGTTTGCGTTTCTGCGCCCCTACAGTCCCCTGTCGGTCTTTCGGAAGACTGCCGAAATCACCTGTTTCCTGGCGGTCGGGCACACGGGCAAGGGGGCCGGTGCGCTGGCGCTATCCTTTCTTGAGGGAGAGGCCGCTTTAAGGGGCATAACGCGCATTCTGGCCGGTATATCCGGCTTCAATGATGGCAGCATGCGCTTCCATGGCCGGCACGGTTTTGTGGAGTGCGGGCGTTTCCGGGGAATCGGGTTAAAATTCGGCAGGGAATTCGATGTGGTCTGGATGGAGAAGTTTCTGGATTCCCGGGCGTGACCGGCGGTATTGCCAGAGGAAGCGAGATAAAAAAACCACCCTCGGACGAGGGTGGTTTTTTTGAATCGATTTATTTTATTAAAGTTCTCTGCAGGCGTAGCCGAAACCCATCATGGCTGCCGCGCCTATGATCGCGCCGATGGGTCCGCCGAGCAGGAAGCCCATCAGTCCGCCTACCAGGCCGGTCACAATCCAAGGCTGGGCTTTCTCAAGCTTCTGCTGAAGAGTGAGAGGCTTCTCTTCCGCCTTTGCGGGGGTGGTGGTCTTTGTCGCGGTGATGACGGGCATGGTGCCGGCCTTCGAGGCTGCGGGTATGGTTACCGTGGGGGCAACTTCGCCCTTCTTCGCGAAAGTGGCGTCAACCTGGACTATCGGCTGCTTGGACATGAGCGCGCCGTCGAATTTCTTGCTCTGCACGGCAACGTCGTTCTCAAGATTCTCGGCTGCGGCAAACACCGCGGAGAATATCAGCGGAAGAGCAAGAAGCACTGTTTTTTTGAGGGTCAAGGTTTTCATCGTCATCCCCCTGCTTAAAATATAAATCGCGAAAAGCGGACTGCTTTCTCACTTCTATTATACATAGGGGGCGCTCTTGTGTCATGGGATTTAAGGGCCTATTCTGTCTGGGTCCTTTGTCCCCGCGCTCCCTCTATGAAGGGTATATCATTTCCCCCAGCTCTTTTGCAAGGCCGCCTTTTGAGGTCTCCCTGTAGATGCTTTTCATGTCCCAGCCGGTCTGGGCCATGGTGTCCACCACCGCGTCATAGGAAACACGGTGCCTGCCGTCGGACAGCAGGGCGTAGGCCGCGCAGTCCATGGCGCGCGGGGCGGCCATGGCGTTACGCTCTATGCAGGGAATCTGGACGAGTCCGCAAACCGGGTCGCAGGTCAGGCCGAGATGATGCTCCAGCCCCATTTCCGCCGCGTATTCTATCTGGTAGGGCGTGCCGCCCATAAGCTGCGCGCTCGCGGCCGCGGCCATGGCGCAGGCAACTCCCACTTCGCCCTGACAGCCCACTTCCGCCCCGGATATGGAGGCATTATGCTTTGCCAGGTTGCCCACTATTCCGGCGGTCATGAGGGCCTTGTAAATCATCTTGTCGCTGGCCTTGTAATTGGTCTGATAGAAATAAAGCGCCGCCGGCAGTATGCCGCAGGAGCCGCAGGTGGGCGCGGTGACCACGGTCGCACCCGAGGCGTTTTCTTCCGAGGAAGCCAGCGCGTATGCGAAAATCAGGTTCAGCCGCTGAAGGTATTCATGCTGGTTCATGGCCTTCAGGTAGTAGGACGCGGCCTTGCGCGGAAGTCCGAGTCCGCCTGGAAGAACCCCTTCCGTGTCCAGCCCGCGGGTGATCGTTTCCTTCATCGCGGACCAGATTTTTTCCATATAGGAGTAGATGTCCTGCCCTTCGCAGTCCACAACGTATTCCCACAGGCCTTTGCCTTCGCCGGAGGTCTTGTCCAGTATGTCCTGCATCTGGCGCAGTTTATAGACCGGATTCTCGGCCTGCCTGCCCCAGTCCTCCTCGCTCCTTATGCTTCCGCCGCCGATACTGTATCCCTGCCAGCGGCCCAGTTCGCCGCCTTCGGCCGAAAGGGCGGTGAAAAGCATGCCGTTCGGATGGTGCGGCAGCAGTTTTTCCGGTTCCCAGATTATGTCCACCGGCGCGGGTGCGAAAGGTTCGCTCACGGCCTTGTCGGTCATGTGGCCTTTGCCCGTTGCGGCGAGACTGCCGTAAAGGGTTATGGCGTATTTGGCTGCGGCGGGATGCCGTTCCTTGAAAAGAAGGGCCGCTTTGCGCGGTCCCATGGTGTGGGAACTGGAGGGGCCCATCCCTATCTTGTAAAGTTCGCGTATGGAATCCATAGTTGTCATCTGGTAAGGCGAAAAGTGTCAGGGTCCTTCGGTAGCCGCATCCGCCATCCGGCCCGGCGGATTGTTTGAATCAGTCGCAAAATTGTATCCGGCCGGGGGTCCGTTTCAATCTCGGACAAAAGGGCGGAGGAGTGCAAGGCCTGCGGCTTTCGCCGCATAAATCTGCCCCCACAAGGAATCGAACCTTGATTACCAGCTTAGAAGGCTGGTGCTTTATCCATTAAGCTATGGGGGCGTTGTACGGAACAGTTTAAACAACCGTCCATATATTTTACAAAGTTATTGGGCTATTGGAAAAATGGCTGCGGCAAGCGGCGGCATTTTCAGCTCCGCGTTTTTGCCGGAAGAAGATAGTGCTCCCGTGCCCAGAACGTCCTTAGAGGAGGCAAAAATGCCGCCTCCGGGGATGACCGCCGAGCGCGGCCTGTCATCCGCGTTGATGACGCAAAGCACGGCTTCCCCCCCGCAGCGGCGCACGAAGGCGAACAGGTGCCCTTCCTCCTCGCTGTATGCCGTTTCGAAAGTTCCGCGCCTGAGGGCTTCATGTCTGTGCCTCAGGGCCGCCAGCTTCTTGTACCATGCAAGGAGTTCAAGGTCCGGCTTGTTTGCACTCGGACGCCCGCTCCTTCCCGGCGGCATGGATTCCTTTTCGAATTTCATTCCGGGCCAGAGCATCGGTTTGCGGCAGTCCGGGTCGTTAGCGCCGGGCATGCCAAGTTCGTCCCCGTAATAAACCATCGGGGCCCCGATATAGGTCATTTGCAGTGCAGCGCAGAGTCGGTGAAGAGCTCCTTCTCTCTTGCCTCCCCTTCCCGTGTCGTACGATTTATTAAGCTCCGTTTTCGAGCGGTGATGGAAACCGGTGAAGTCCCATATGTCCAAATCGGGATTGGCGAGTATGCTACGCAGGCGCGGCGTGTCGTGCGACGCCATCAGGTTCTGCATGACATAGGTGACGTCTTCCGGATATGCGGCGCGTATCTTCGCCAGCCTGCGGTCAAACTCGGCTGACGGGATTCTCTTTTCCCTGTCCGCCAGAAAGCAGACCGCCGCCATGGTGAACTGGTAGTTCATCATCGCGTCGAACTCGTCCCCGGAAACGTATTTGGGGTCAAGGTCTATCACCTCGGCGGTGAGATAGGCATCCGGCTTTACGGATTTTACGTGCGCGCGCCATTCCTTCCAGAAGCCGTGCGGAACACAGAAGGCCACGTCCAGGCGGAAGCCGTCGACGCCGTTCCCGGTTTTACCCTCCGGGGCCAGCCATCTGCTTGTGATGTCGAACAGGTATTTTTTGTAGCCCGGATTGAAGGTGTTTTCATCACGCCGGAATTCCGGCAGCTCGTTTATCCCCCACCAGCCGTTGTAGTAGAACCCGTCGGGCGTTTTGTCCGTCCATTCCAGAACGTTATACCAGTCCAGATAGGGGCTGTCCTTCTTATTTTTGAGCAGGTTCTGGAAAGCGAAAAACTGTCTTCCGCAGTGGTTGAAAACGCCGTCTATTATTATCCTCATCCCCATGCCGTGAACTTTTTGCACGAGCTCAAGGAACAGCCTGTCCGCCGAGGTCCAGCCCCATGTCTCAGGGTCCGCCGTTTCGCGGGCGGCTTCAATCATTCTTCGGTCACCTTCCGGGTCGGGACCGAAGTGCTCGTCTATGTGGTGGAAAGAGGCCCCGTCGTATTTGTGGTGCGACGCCGCCCTGAACATGGGGTTGAGATAAATGGCGTTTGCGCCGAGGTCCTTTATGTAGTCCAGCTTGTCCATGATGCCGCGGATGTCGCCGCCATAGCGCCTGTGGAGTATGGTCCGGAAGAAGTCCGGGCTCAGTTTCTTTTCCCACTCCGCGCGGGCGTACCAGTCGGAGGTCCAGGGTGTAATGCCCCAGCCTTCGGGGGCCGGGATTTCCAGCGAACCGGGGCCCGGGTCGTTGGCGGTATCGCCGTTGGCGAAACGCTCCGGGAAAATCTGGTACCATACGGCGTCTTTCGCCCAGTCTGGAACTATGGCTTTCATTGAGTGTCCTCCGGCTATGGGTGTGCGGCTTATATACATTTTACAATTAGCGCCGCGCCGGGCGACAGAACCCCTCCGCTTGAAAATGCTATATTTTACCTGTAAATTTACAATGAAACGGCGGTAAGATGGCTACAGCCAGACCACTTGATTTTTCCTATTCAAAATTCAGTCTTTACCGGGAATGCCCCAAAAAATACCAGTTCCGGTACATAGACCGTTTGCCGGAAAAGCCGAAGCCCTATTTCGCTTTCGGCCACACGGTTCATCATACCCTTGAATTCCTCTATGGCGTCAAGGAGCCCCCATTCCCCACGCTGGCGGAAGTTTTGCGCGTCTTTGACGAGGACTGGAAGAGCAAGACTCCGGAGCAGAAGGGTTACACCTCTCTTGCCAAGGCCGAACAGGATTACGGCGAGGGCGTCCGGCAGGTAAAGGAATATTACAACAAGCATTTCCCCACGCTGCACGTGCCGCTGTCTACCGAGTTCAAGACCGTCGTGCCGGTAGACGGACTGGCGGTGATAATAATAGTGGACCGCATAGATTATCTCGGTCCCAACAGAATCGGCATAGTCGATTACAAAACCGGTAAGGCCGTCCCGGACGAACCCTACCAGTTGCGGATGTACCAGAAGATTCTGGAACTGTCCCCCGCGATAAAGAAGATAGTGGCGGACCGCGGTCCCTCGCTTTCCAAAGCCGGCGATGGGGACGACCTTTTCGGCGGCGGCTCGCCCAAGGCCGACGCGCCGCTGACAGTGGAGCGGCTGTCCTTCTACCACGTTCCCACCCTTGAGGAACAGGTCTACTCCCGCGCGCCGGACGATGATATTTCCGCTTTCTGGAAGGAAGTCCTCTCCGTGGCGGACAACATCCGCGCGAAAAAGTTCGAGCCGCTGGTTTCCGATAGGGGTTGCGCCTTCTGCGATTACAAGGCCCTGTGCCCGGCGTGGAAGACCTCCGCGCCGCAAGCTGTTCCCCCCGTGAAGGAACCCGTTCCCGCGCAGGCAGCATCCTCCCTTGAGGCCGCCGCCGCGCGTTACGGCGAACTGCTTGAGGAACTGGAAAAGCTGGAGAAAGAGATACCGGCCCTTATGTCAGGAGAGGGAACTTCCTCCGCGTTCGGCAAAGGGTATGAGCTGAAACTTTCATCCGGGTACGATTTCGCGCGGGACAAGGCCGCGCAGGTCGCGGCGGTGTTGAAGGAAGCGGGCCTTTACGAAAAAGCGCTGGTGCTTTCCGTACCGGCGGTAGCCCGTCTTCTGGATGACAAAACAGTGCCCCAGGCGGTGAAGGACAGGCTTATCGCCCTGGCGTCAAAGCGCAGTACCATTCGCTGTTACAAGGTGGCCGACTGACATGGAAAAACACGCTGTTCCCGGCAAGTGTTACATAGCCCTCGATAACGGCAGTTCGAGCGCGAGGGCTTTCGCATTTTCCCCGGACGGCGTGGCCATACTGTCGGTGCACAGGACTATCCGCGCCTCCTACCCCGGTAAGGGACTTGCTGAATACGACGGCGTGGAACTTTACCGCGCCCAGTACGAGGCGCTTCGCGAACTGCTTTCATCGCTTCCCCCCTCCTGCGTTCCGGTCTCCATTGGCATAGCTTCGCAGCGTTCCACCATAGTCATGTGGGACAGGACCACAGGGATGCCCCTTTGTCCGGTACTGAGTTGGCAGGACGGGCGCGGCGCGGCACTTCTTGAACAGCGCCCGCTTTCAAACGAGGAAGTGCACGCCATAACCGGGCTTTACAAAACACCCTATTTTTCCGCCTCGAAGATAGCCTGGTGCATACAGAACTTCCCTGATGTGCAGGCCGCCCTGCGCGAGGACAGGCTGCTTTGCGGACCGGTGGGCACTTATCTTTTGTGGAAGCTTACCGCCGGGAAGTCTTTTGTCGCGGACCCCACGCTGGCGCAGCGCATGCTTTTGCTGGACATAAACACCATGCGCTGGAGCGAGAAACTTCTTTCCGCTTTCGACATACCGGAGCGCATCCTGCCGCAGATTGGCCCCACTTGCGGGGATTTGGGCTGCTTCGAGTTCGGCGGGCACAGCATACCCATACGCTGCGTGGCCGGGGACCAGCAGGCCGCCGTGGCCGGAGCGGGTGCCATAACGAAAGGCTCGGCCGCGCTTACTTACGGCACCGGAGCGTTTTTTCTGGTGCAGTGTGGAGAAAACCCTGTCTACGCCCCGGGGCTTCTCACCACGGTGGGTGCCATGCTGGAGGACGGCAAGCGTTTTTATATGCTGGCAGGGGGGATAAACGCCGCGTCCTCCATGTTGGACTGGCTCAGGCAGATAGGTGTTGATTTTGCCATGGATGAGGTGGATGCGCTTTGTCTGAAATCTCTTAATCCCGTAAAGGTTCTGCCGGCCCTTGGCGGACTGGGCAGCCCTTACTATGATTTCAAGACCGGTACGGTCATGGCCGGCTTTTCCCCCCTTACTAAGAAGGAAGATTTGCTGCGCGGAACAATTGAGGGCCTGGCTTTTTTCGTGGCCGACATAGCCGAGCTGGCCGAAAAACACAGCGGCATCCCCGTGGAGGGAATAAGGACTACCGGCGGACTGGCCCAAAGCGATTTTCTCTGCCGTACTCAGGCTTCCCTGTGCGGCAGGATAGTCAGCCGTACGCCCAACTGCGAGGGGACCGCGCTTGGCGTGGCCGCTTTGCTGGCCAGTCAGGATGGTGCCGACCCGTTCGGTGAATGGGCGATGCTCCTGCCGGAAAAGCAGTTCTCCCCCGAAATAACCCCGCAGGAGGCGCAGTCAAAACTGGCCGCCTACAGGCGCTTCCTTGCCGCCTGCCGGGAACTCCATAAATCCGTCTGATTATTCCCTCTTCTGGTTATTAGTGGAATGTGAAAACAAATAGGAACTATAATGGTCTGGGAAAACCGGACCGAATTTTAGGCTGAACTAAGGTGAAGAA
>CAYPTM010000029.1:0-13493 GCA_964413345.1 uncultured Elusimicrobiales bacterium | reverse complement strand
ATTCCGGAAAGCACGACTTCTGCAAAACCGTTGCGGACCAGCGTACTCACTTCATCCACCGCTTCCGCCAGCGGCTTGGAGGAAAGCGTCGGCCGGGCCAGAGGAACAATGCAATACGCGCAGCCCCCGGCGCAGCCATCCTGCACCTTTACGAAAGCGCGGCTGTGTCCGCGATGGCCCGTAGTTCTCCAGCCGAAGCCAGACATCCCAACTCCACCCAGGGCTTTTGCGATATCTTTCTTCTTCTCGGTACCGAATATTTCGGCCTTGGGGGCGTTTTTAAGGACCTTTTCAGGATGGGCCTGCGCGTAGCACCCGGCGGCGAATATGCGCGCGGACGGATTGCGGCGCGATATGAGGCGCAGCGTGCGCTCTACGTCCTTGTCGCCTTCTGAAGTTACCGTGCATGTGTTGAGTACGCAGACATCGGCCGTATCCAACTCCGGGCATATCTCGTGGCCGGCGGCCTCGAACTGCTCGCAAAGAGACTGGCTTTCCACCTGATTGACGCGGCAGCCGAACGTTTTGATGAAAATTCTCATGAGAGTATCTGCGACACAGCGCAGGCGCAGGCTGTCTGAGCGCGCAAAATATAATTTCCAAGCGTCACCGGCCTGAAACCTGCGGACAGGGCGGAAGAGATTTCCTCATCCTCGAAACCGCCTTCCGGTCCGACGAACACGCGCAAATTACGCGAGCCTTCGGAAGCGGGAAAAGATTCCAGGGCCTTTCTGACGGAGTTGGCTCCGTCCCGCTCCCATGCGATCAGCGACGGAACAGATGAGGCCAGCAGGGAAGCGAATTCAGCCGGTGGCAGTATGTCCGGCGCGCGGCCGCGCATGCTCTGCTTGCAGGCCGACAAGGCGATAAGACGCAGACGCTCGCTCTTGGAATCCCACCGCGAGGCAAACCCGCGCTCGCAGCGTCCGGTAAGGACCGGTTGGAAGGAATGAACACCAAGCGCCGTGCAGGAATCAATTATTTCCTCCACGGCGGGGCGGGAAACTACGGCGAAGCAAAGCTGTATGCTGACGGCAGGTTCCGGAGAAGGCAACGGTTTAAGCACCCGGCATCTGAGGGAATCCCTATCCGCGCTTTCTATAACCGCCAGGGCGCGGCGGCCCTGGCCGTCGAAAACGGTTATCTCGTCGCCGGGACGGAGACGGGCCGCCCGCAGTATGTGGGCGGCTTCGTCGTCAGCTATGTCGAAGGCCGGAAGGTTGATGAGCGACGGGCTTACCAGGAACTGGGGCACCGTCAGGAACCGAACACTTTCTTGAAGAAACTGCCGTCCTTGTTCTCCGGCGGCTCTTCGGCGAGGCTTTTGGCCAGTTCCTCAAGCAGCTCTTTCTGGCGCTGGGAAAGGTGGCGCGGAACTTCCACCTTGACCACAACCCGCATATCGCCCTTGCGCTTGAGGCCGAGGCGGTTCATGCCCTTGTTGGGCATGCGGTAGGTCCACCCGTGCTGCGTGCCGGGCGGAATCTCTATGGGCGTGCGCTGGCCCTCTATGGTGGGCACTTCCGTGTCGCAGCCAAGCGCCGCCTGCGGGAAAGTAAGGGACAGCTTGTAAATCAAATCATCGCCTTCGCGGTCGAAATGAGGATGCGCCTTGACGTGGACTTCCACGAAGAGATCTCCGGACTCGCTCTTGCGGCCGCCGGAATCGCCCGCGCCGGAAATGCGCAGCGTAGTGCCGTGGTCCACGCCGGGCGGGACCTTGACGGTCATCTTCACCTGCTTTTTCTGCTTGCCGGAACCGCGGCATTCAAAACAGGGGACATCTATCTTCTCGCCCGCGCCGCCGCATTCCGGGCAGGGCTCGGTCAGGGCGAAAAAGCCGACCACGCGCTGTATGCGGCCCGTGCCCTTGCAGGAGGGGCAGCGCTTGGGCTCATGCCCGGGCTGGGCGCCGGAGCCTTTGCAGTTGTCGCAAAGGTCGGTGCGGTCGTACTCTATGGGGACAGAAACGCCGGCATGGGCTTCTTCAAGGGTTATCTCTATATCGTGCTTGAGGTCCGCCCCGCGCCTTGCGCGGGCGCGTCCGCCGCCACCGGCCCCGGCGTTGAACATGTCCTCGAAAATGCTGCCGAACAAATCACCGAAATCCGCGGTGCCGCCGCCGAAGCCCGGGCCGAAGGGACCCTGGCGTCCGCCGTTGGCGACGCCTTCCTGCCCGAACTGGTCATAAAGGGTGCGTTTCTCCGAATCGGACAGCACCTCATAGGCCGAGTTAATCTTCTTGAACTTTTCCTCGGCTTCCGGATTGCCCGGATTGCGGTCCGGATGATATTTAAGGGCGAGCTTGCGGTAGGCCGACTTGATTTCGGACTCGCTCGCATTCCTGGGGACGCCTAAAAGAAGGTAATAATCCTGATCCTGGGACATAAACGGTTGGGGAGCTGCTCAGTTGACGTTACGCCTTGCAAGGCGGGAGAACATAAAAGGATTTACGCTGGGCACCATCTCGCGGGGACTGCCGCAGTGAATACAGCCGATATGATATGCGCCGGAAACCCGGTCCTTAATCAGCAGAAAGCGGTTGTCGGTTATCGGTTTCCCGCAGAAAATGCAATGTGCTTCCGTTCTGGCGGGAACGCCGCACCCGTGCGCCACGCGTCCGCCGCGGCTTATCTGCTCAACAATTTTTTTTGCAAGAAAAGCTTTTTCGGTAGCGGTCATATATATACATTATAGCAAATACAGTGTAACACGGCTTATTGCCTGTATTCTTGCCGGACCGGTCATGAGATGGCAAAATCAAACCGGCCCGGCCCGCGGGAAACCAGCCGCATCATGAATTATTGCCGCCGCCGGCAGCAAGGCTGTTGACCGCGTTCGTTATTTTGTTGGAGATATTGCTGAACAGGTCCGGCATGTAGTGCTTCAGCGCCATGCCGGCAACGAGAACCACCCCCACCACGACGGTCAGCATCAGCAGATATTCAACCGTATTCTGCCCGCGTCTGTCCGCCAGCCTGCGGGGAAAACCCTCTCGACTGAAAATGCCTTTCAGAAAATTCATAAGCCCTCCCGGGGAATCAGCGTTTACCCACGCTGATTAGACACCGGAAGGGCCCGAAATGTTCCCGTACTAATTATTTGCCGCCCGAACTCGAACCCAGGTTGCCCACCGATCCGCCAATATAATTCTGCGTCTGCCAGAACAGGTTAGGCAGATATATTCGGGTCAGCAGACCCATCAGCAGGGCAAGCAGCACCACGCAGCAGGCCACCACCAAAAACATGCGGGCGCCTGTCAGATAGGGCCGCCTGGCCGCCTTCCCGGCAGCCAACTCGGCCTGCACGGAGGCACGCACGGCAAACGGCAACTTTGCCCCGCCCTCTTTTCTAAACGCCTCAGAACCGGCGCGCAGGTCGGCAAGATACTGGCGGCACTCGGCACAGTTTTCCAGATGCGCGCGGATTTCTGCGGTCCGGGAGTCGTCCAGCTCGCCGTCAAATAAAGCGGAAAGATTTTCCCTTATCTCTTCATGCGTCATAAGTACCACCTTTCGACTGCCCGGACAGCTTGCCCCGCAACACTTCCCGAGCCCGGAATAATCTTGATTTGACCGTGCCTTCCGCGAGGCCGAGTATATGGGCTATCTCGGCATAGGAACATCCGTCCAGTTCCCTTAGCGTCAATATGGCCCGGTCCTCCGGCGGCATTTCAGACAAGGCGGAGTATACCGCCGATTTCGCTTCCTCCGCTTCCAGCGTTTTCCCCATATCGCAGTCGATATCCGGCAGATGCGGGCAGGAAATGTCCGCAACCGGGCCCAGCGGAACAGCCACACCGCCGTGCCGGGAATTTGAGCGAAGCCAATTTTTCCAGGTGTTCACCGTAATGCGGTAAACCCATGTGTTCAGGGAAGACTCGCCGCGGAAATCCGGCAGGCCCCTTATGGCCTTAAGCAGGGCCTCCTGCGCTATGTCCTGCGCGTCGGAAGTGTTGCCGGACAAACGCAAAGCCAGAGTGAAAACCCCGTCCCCGCACCGGTCTACCAGTTCCTCTGGCGTCATGTCTTGTTTAACCCGCAAAAGCGCTAAAGCTTGTAGTGCAGTCCGGCGAAATAGCTGGTATCGTCTGAATGATACTGGTTTATATAACCGAAATTGTGATGGAATTTGACATCAAAAGAAACAGAATACCTGTCCTTGGTGAAGAAAAACCCGTTGAACATCTGGAACTGGTCCGGCGTGGAATTCGGGACGCCGCTTGTACGGGCGTACTCGTTTGAGAAGCCGTAGTCCATCCAACCCTGATAGCTGAACACGATTCCGCCCGGCATCTGCCACACCTTCTTGTACCAGTTGACGCTGAATTCGAACCCGGCGTAGCTTGTGTTGCTGGAGCCAGAAAAGCGCACGAACGTCGGCCAGAAGCAGAGCTGGAGCAAATCCACCCCCGGAACGGCGAGGTCGGTGCCCACTCCGGCGGCGTAATATTCGCCGTCGTTGAAACCCTTGTACTGCGTGGCTATGTACCACTCCTTTACCGGGCCCAGGGCCAAATCCCGTCCGGTCAGCGCGTCAATGCTGATGCGCGGCTTTATCTTGGTAAAGAACTGCCCGGCCTCTTTTTTGTCACTGCCCCAGCCGAAAATCTCGTTCACGTCGAAAAAGTAATAAAGGTCCAGCACGCCGGAGCGCGCGCCACCCTCCACCTCTAGATAAGTATTGTCGTAGCTTGCGCCGAAGGGATTGGCGGTATGCATCATGTGATATACGTTGATGTTGTTCCAGAAACCGTCGTTCTTACGGATGTTCCCGTCAGGGAACGCCGTGGCGGAAACATCCGCCGCCCACAGAAACGACAGCAAGGCCGCAAATAACGCAAAACCGTGATATTTCATATACCCCCGCTGAAATTTGGCTTAACGACGCTCTCATCCTAGCAAATACGGCTCCGGAATTTCACTGGGACAAAGCACAAGCGCGCGAATAAAAAAGCCCCCCGCCGGTTGGCGGAGGGCTTTTCAAAACAGAGCGGCGTTACTGCGCGTCCTCGACAAGAACCTCGATATGCTTGTCTGAATCCTCGACCAGCACAACGGGCTTGCCCTTCTCGGCGCGGAACTCGGTCTGGAGCTGGACCATTATGAAACGCCCCTTCTTGTTGGAGGTGGACATTTCGAACTGGGCCTGCACCAGGGCGAAGCCGGGGTGGGCGGGATCGGAAACCGGCAGGAAGTTGGCCACGTATTTGGCCCGCTTGGCGTCGGTGACGGTCTTTTTGCCGGTCTCGTCGGCGGTTTCAACCGGTATTTCCTTGTCGGCGTTGTAATTGACCTGCACGCCGTCAAGCACCGTGACGGTAGCGGAATTTTCCACGCCGCCGGCGGCTATCTTGAACGAGATTTTATAGTTGGCCATCGCGGCCTTGCGCGGGCCTTTCTGGTCCGGCATGGCCTTCATCGGCGCCTTGTCATGATGCTTTGGAGGAGCCTTTTCCTCGGCCTTGGCCGAAGCCTGAGGCGGAACTGAAGCCGGAGGCGCGGCAAGAACTGCGCCCGACAGTAAAGCGACTGCGGCAAACGCCAGCACGTATTTCTCTATTTTCATTTTTCCCCCTGCCTTGGTTTGAACTGCCTATGCAGGCATTCTAGCACATATTAAAGCGAAAACGCCGCCCCGTACGGAGCGGCGTTTACAGTCGTAAAACCAGCCTATTTCTTCTTGGCGGTCCGGTTTTTGTCCGGATTGACAAAATATAGCTGCGGAGGGTTGAGATAATCCGCGAAATAGCGGGACGCCAGGTCAACGGTCAGCCGGCCGCCCGTGCTGGGCAGATTGAAACTCATGGAGTCCATATACGCGCTGTGCCAGTAGAAGGTGCTTTCCGGGCCGCGGACAAGCTTGGCCATGTCCGCGCGGGCCATGCGCACGCTGTCAACGTTGCCGGCGGTGGTCTGGGCGTACAGATAGTCCTTTATCTTGTCCAAGGTGCCGCTTAAATCGACATCGGCGTCTATCTTGACGTTCTGGTCCGCGAACGACACGGGACCGGATATAAGGTCGCGGTCGGCGTAATAATTGGCCCAGCGCTTCACGCTGCGGGGACGGAAGGTTTTGGTATAGAAATTCTGGTTGGTGATGACGATATTGACCGCCGCGGAATAGAGAGGTCCCTCTATAGGGCTGCCGATGGAGGTAACCTGGTCTATGGAGAGGTCGTAATACTTCGCGGTGCCGTCGCGGTCCATTTCGTCGAGGGCTTCGGTGGTCAGTACGCCGCCCCAGCTGTGGCCGACTATTACAAACTGGCGGCCGGAGGATTTGGCCTCCGTATTAAGCATAACGATGCTGGATTTAAGCTGCTCTATGACGCTGCGGGATTCTTTCATGGCCCCGCTCCAGCCGAAGGTGCGGAAATCGCAGTCGGAGCAAAGCTGGCGGAGGGAATTGGTCAGATAGTCGCTGCTGTGGGAGGAATTGGCCACGCCGCCGGTGCCGGCCTCGATGGTGATGCCGAGCAGCTTGCACGCCCCCTCGCGGGAATAGGTAAGGCCGTAGGAGGCGTTAATGGCGATGGCGTCCTCGCAGGCGAGTTTATTGAAATCGAGACCGTGAACGGTCAGGATGATGGGCCTGTTGCCATTATCAGCGGCCAGCGCGGACAGCGGAGCAGCTAACATCAGTATGGCCGAGGCCAGAAATTGAAGAGCGGAACGCGATTTCATGAACATTCTCCTCCCGGCCAAGCTTGCCGGTTCTTCCTAAATTGTAGTACTGAGCGGCTCCCCGCGCAAGGACCGTAAGCCCCGCCCTCCCTGCCCATAAGTCCCATACCGGAACATTAGCCCTGCTCCTGGGTATGCTCAACGGGTTAGGATTGGAGGAAGCATGGACATTTTCCTCAAAACCACTTAGTCCAATAGTAATATCACTATTGATAATACCTTAGGCATATCGAGCATCATCCCTCTTTACTGCCTTTTCTTTTACCATTCTGACTCATCGAGTCACTTCTCTATTCTCGTAACAGTAGAGAGTGGACTTTGTGCGCACTAAGACATGCTCAAGATTTTTAGAGGCAAAAACATTGTAATCCGGGACTGACGGAACGACAAAATCAAGGTCGCCTCCGTGTACTTTGCGATAGCTTATGGACTTTGCCAGTGACCAGAGCAAATCCCCGCTGACGGAGTAAAAGTAGACGCGAAGGGTTTGTTCATTATCCGATACTCCGAGCAAATAGGCATTTGAGGAATGAAGCGTTATGAAATTGTTATGGAAATGCCCTGTGCGCCTGCCGGTTTTTGCGCTATATAAATCAGTCCCTCGCCAGAAAAACATTCGGGACACAGAGCAGATATCATCTCCGCACAAAACATTGTGGCCATAAACAGGGACGGTCCACTCTATTTCTCCCCGGCGATTGAGACGGGTAAGCTTTGCCAATGCCCCGATATCAGCTCCCCAGCTTTGGATTATGAACCCGTCACTGTCATTGTACCGTACCGTGGATTCCACGAGCGGAGTAGGTGTTTGCCAGAGAATTCGCTTAGCATCGATATCGTAAATCCTGTCTTGCGCAAAAGCATATTTCCCATCTTCCGTCATGCCCCCGGTAAAATAATTGCTCCATTCCGCACCCGGGATCGATTCCGCAAGCCCGAAGGACCGCCACATCCAGAATGAGTACCATTCCCTTCTTGCGGCAGCCCAGACCGTCCGCCCTTCCACGTCATAAAAATTGAAATCACCGCCAAAGTATGCTCCATCTTCATGGAAGCGGTTGCAAGCATTAAGCTTTGACAGCATGGCCCGCCAGGGTTTGCTGAAAATGTATTTACCATCCCCCTTAAATCCGGCATTAAACAATGCCTGTTCACCTGGAATATCAGGCAAGGTAGTGATAATACGACCCTCGGGAGTAAGCAGTACCGCATTCTGCGTGCAGTTCGCAGCCGGTTCAGAAACAACCAGTAATTTTCCATGCCCACCAGTCACCGAAACTAAAAATATGCCACTCCATCTCGGAAAAGTTTTGCGCCATACCGTGCGTCCGGATTTATCTAAAGCTGTCAATTGTCCACTGGCATCAGACAGGTACAATCTGGCTCCATCTTCCGTAATGGACAGCTTTTTGGGACTGGAAGTGAAACTCCGCACCCATATTGTTTTGCCTGAAATATTCCATGCGGCAAGCGTATTCCCCGAAGATATGTATACTTCCCCACCGTCATTCCGCAGAGAAACGGCAAGCACTTTCCCATCATAGCTGCGCTCCCACTTTAATGGCGGCGGATGAATGGCCTTCTTCCGGAAAATATCGAATCGAAAAGAGTTAAGCAGATTCCACGCAGCAGCGGTATAAACGATATGGCCTCCTCCGGACTCAAGTCGGTCCCTGAGGATGTCAAACCATACATATGATTGGAAAAACAATATCGCAATAATTGATGAGCAAATCAATATGGTGATTCTTTTAATCATATGGAATCGCTTAGCGTGGTTATACCAAGCTAGAATCTGGTGTTCCAGTCCGGGGTGAGGTATTTGGATTTAGACAGGGCTTCCACGGCTGACAGGGTTTCAGCCGGTATATCGGAGACTTTCCACTTCACATTCCACTCCGCCGCGAGTGAACGTATTATCACCAGCTCCAGTTCGGCCTGTCTCGCACGGGCGTTATGCACCTGCAGGGAGCCCTGGTAAAGCACCGTCTCGCCAAAACGCCGCAAGGCTCCGCCCAACAACTTCTTCCCCCCGCCTACCAGGTCCAGCGCAACGGGATTCTGGAAACAGGCCGAGGCAAGGCCGTCCTTGCTGGGGTTATAGACTGACGGCGGGGCCTTTTCGGCATACAGTTCGGCCCCGATACCGCGCTCCTTCAATCCGGCGTTGACCGCGGCGTGTATGCGCGCGTATATTTCCAGCGGCTTGAGCGAGCGTTCCGCCTTGAGCACAAGCGAGAAAGTAAGGTCGCTGTCGTGTATGACTATGCCGCCGCCGGTCGGGCGCCTGGCGCGGGGATAGGCTTTATGTGCCGGGGAAATGGCTTTTTCCACATCGGTAAAAGGCTGCGCGTAGCCGAACGTGACGCCCTGCCCCTCCCACCGGAAGAAGCGCAGCGACATATTCCCGTCAAAAGACTCCGCCGCCAGTTCGTCCGCCGCCATATGGCGGTAAACGTCAAGCGGCGGCGTGTTTACAATCTGTCCTTCCATAAAAAAAGCCCCGTCCCGGTTCCGGGACGGGGCGCAATCATTACAGCCAGCAGATGTTCGGCTTGCGGGCGGCGGCAACCTCGTCCATGCGGCGCACGGGCAGGGTGTGCGGGGCCGTCTTCAGCTTTTCCGGGTCGGCCTTGGCCTCAGCGTGAATCACGGTCATGGCTTCGATGAAGAGGTCCAGCGTTTCCTTCGACTCGGTTTCCGTCGGCTCAATCATTATCGCTTCGTGCACAATCAGCGGGAAATAGATTGTGGGGGCATAGAAACCGTAATCCAGCAGGCGCTTGGCGACATCCAGCGTCTTCACGCCGAGTTTCGCGTCGGTGGTGAGGACACATTCGTGCATGCAGATGTCGTTGTACGCGGCGGGGAAAAGCGGCGACAGTTTAGCCCGGACGTAATTGGCGTTGATGATGGCGTTTTCGGCTATCTCGCGCAGTGTGAGCGAGGAATGCTGGCGTATGTAGCAGTAGGCGCGCAGCAGAACCCCGGTATTGCCGTAGAAAGCCTTCACCCGTCCGATGGAATCCTTCGATTCCGTCCTGAGGACGTACTTTCCGCCTTCCAGCGCGACGCGCGGAACGGGGAGGAACTTTTCCAGGTCGGCGCGGACGCAGACCGCGCCGGCGCCGGGGCCTCCGCCGCCGTGCGGGGTGGAGAAGGTCTTGTGCATGTTGAGGTGCATTATGTCCACGCCGAAATCGCCGGGGCGGACTATGCCGATAAGCGCGTTGAAGTTGGCGCCGTCCATGTAGAACAGGGCGCCCGCGTCATGCACGGCCTTGGATATCTCGCAGATGGAATTCTCGAAGAGACCGAGCGTGTTGGGAACCGTGAGCATGACCATCGCGGTCTTGGGGCCGATGTGCTTCTTAAGTTCCGCTATGTCCACGCGGCCGTCCGGGCCGGACTTTACCGTGACCACGGAGAAACCGCCCATCGCCGCCGAGGCGGGATTGGTGCCGTGGGAAGAGTCCGAAACCACGATTTCGGTGCGGGCGGCGTCGCCTTTGGCCTTGTGGTAGGCGCGGGCAAGCAGTATGCCGGTCCACTCGCCGTGCGCGCCGGCGGCGGGCTGCAGCGTTACGGCCGGCAGGCCGCAGATATCGCAAAGGAGCTTCTCCATCCTGTAGAGGAACTCCAGCGTGCCCTGCGAAACCGCGTCGGGAGAGAACGGATGCACGGAGGAAAATTCCGGCAGGGCGGCAAGCTCCTCGTAGGCCTTGGGATTGTACTTCATCGTGCAGGAGCCGAGCGGGTAGAAATGCGTATCCAGCGAGTAATTCAGGCGGGACAGGTTGGTGTAATGCCTGACGACGTCAAGCTCGCTTAGCTCCGGCAGTTTCGGGGCCGCCTTGCGCATCGATGAGGCGGGCAGCAGATTTTCGGCCTTTCTGGCGGCCTTTGGGAAGCGCACGGCCCTGCGGCCGGGCACTGATTCTTCTATGGAAAGCTTAAGCATGGCGCTTTTACCGGTAGGGGCGTTCATGTTATATCCTCCCCAGCGCGCCGCAAAGCGCGTCTATTTCGGCCTCGGTGCGCATTTCTGTCGCGCAGACGAGGAGCGAGTTCTTCATCTCGGGGAAGAAATCCGCGAGGGGAACTCCGGCGAGCATGCCGTTTTTGAGGACGGCGTCGCGCACGGCCCTGGCGTCGCGGGGACATTCGATTACGAACTCGTTGAAGAACGGCCCGTTGAACTTGAGGGAATAGCCTTTAACGGAGGCGATTTTTTCCGCCGCGTAATGGGCGCGGTCCAGATTCAGTTCCGCGACTTCCTTAAGACCCTGCGGACCAAGCGCCGCAAGATACATGGTGGCGTAAAGCCCGCACAGCGCCTCGTTGGAGCAGATGTTGGAGGCGGCCTTCTCGCGGCGGATGTGCTGCTCGCGCGCCTGAAGGGTGAGGACGAAAGCCCTCTTGCCGTCCCCGTCGGCTGTTATGCCGCAGATGCGGCCCGGCATATGGCGGACGTGCTCTTTTTTGCAGGTGAATATGCCGAGGTAAGGCCCGCCGAAGCTGAGGCTGAGGCCGAGGCCCTGTCCCTCTCCCACGGCGATATCCGCGCCGAAGGAACCGGGCGAGCGGAGAAGGCCCAGGCTGATGGGGTCCTGCACAACGGCGATAAGAACGGCCTTTTTCGCCTTCGCCTTGGCGGAAACCGCGTCCACGTCCTCGATGCAGCCGAAGAAATTGGGGCTGGGCAGCACTACGGCGGCGACAGTTTCGTCGAGCATCGAGTCAAGCGCCTTCTGGTCAATGACGCCCTGGGGGCACGGAATCTCGACAAAGGAAACGCCGGCCGCGGCGAAATAAGTTTTTACGGTGGCCGCGTAATGGGGATGGAGCGCACGGGGAAGAAGGACTTTTTTCCGGCCCGTCATGCGCAGGGCGGCGTTTACGGCCTCGGCCAGCGCGCTGGCCGCGTCGTACATGGAGGCGTTGGACACTTCCATGTCCATCAGGGCGCACATGGAGCTCTGGTACTCGTAAATGGCCTGGAGCATGCCCTGGCTCGCCTCGGCCTGATAGGGGGTGTAGGCGGTGACGAATTCACCGCGCGAGGCCAGCGCCTTGACCACCGACGGGGCGAAGCGGTCGTACGCGCCGGCGCCGGCAAAGTTGACGACCTTCGCGTTTTTGGAGCCGAGCTCCTTTATATGGGCGGAAAGTTCTATTTCATCCAGCGCGGCGGGAAGGCCCAGTTTCGGGTTGCGCAGCGCCTGAGGTATGTTTTTTACAAGTTCGTCGAAGGAAGAAACGCCGATTGTCTTCAGCATTTCCTCCCTGTCTTTCGCTGTGTTTGAGATGAACATTTGGGAAAACCTTCTTTGGGGCGAGGGAAAAGCCGTCCGGGCCCCGCGAAGCGGAACCCGGACGGACAAAGCCGGAAAACTAGTGGCCGGCGGTCTTGATGAATTCCTGGTAGGCCTTGTTGTCCATCAGGGCGGAAACCTCGCCGGGATTGGACAGTTTCAGCTTGAAGAACCAGCCCTTGTCGCAGGGGGACTGGTTGGCCAGGGACGGCTCGTTGGGAAGGGTCTCGTTGACTTCGACGACCTCGCCGGAAAGCGGGGAATAGAAGTCGGAGGCGGCCTTCACGGATTCGACCACGGCGCAGGCCTTGCCGGCCTCGACCTTGGCGCCCACCTTGGGCAGCTCGACGAACACGATGTCGGATATTTCATGCTGGGCGAAGTCGCTGATGCCTACGGTGGCGACGCCGCCTTCGACGAATGCCCATTCGTGGGTCTTGGAATACTTGCAGAGTTCGGGGTTTGCCATATTTTCTCCTGTTAGTGAAAGTTCGAAAAATCAGACTTTGTTGTCGTAGAAAGGCGTCTTGTGCACTTTCGCCGGGGCGCGGCGGCCGTGCAGTTCTATCTCCACCGGCTCGCCTATCGGGAGGTCCACCGGGGTGACGTAGCCTACGCCAAGCCCGCGCTTGAAGAGGGGCGAGAAGGTCGCGCTGGTGAAAGCGCCTATTTTCTGTCCCTTGTGATAAATGGCGCAGCCATTGCGCGGCACGCCGCCGCCGTCAAGCATGAAACCGGTCAGTTTTTCCTTGAAACCGGCTTCCTTGCGCTTGAGCAGGGCTTCCTTGCCTACAAATTCCGGCTTTTTCATCTTCACCACCCAGCCGTAGCTGGCTTCGTAGGTGGTGCGCTCGTCATCGACGTCCTGCCCGTAGAGCAGGTAGCCCGCCTCAAGGCGCAGCACGTCGCGGGAGCCGAGGCCGCAGGGCAGAATGCCGTACTTCTTCCCCTTTTCAAGCAGCTCGTCCCAGACCTTTACTATGGCGGCATTGGAGGCGATTATCTCGCAGCCGTCCTCGCCGGTGTAACCGGTGCGGACTATGTAGCCCTCGTCGCCGTGGATGGTGGCTTCCATTATGCCGAAGCGGGACACTTCCACCGACTTGGGCCAAAGCTCTTTCATCAGCTCCGGCGCTTTCGGGCCCTGAAGGGCTATCATGCCGAAGCGGGCGCTGGCGTTTTCCAGCTTGACGTTCATTCCGGCGGAATGTTTCTGGAACCAGGCGAAATCCTTGTCCGTGGTGGCGGAATTGACCACTATAAGGAAGCGCTCCGGGGAAAGGCAGAAATTGATGACGTCGTCCACCACGCCGCCGCGGGCGGTGTGGGCCTGGTGGCCTGCCAGTGGGCGCGCGCCATCGGCGTGACGATGATCGGCACCGTCAGCACCGAGGCGAAGGCCGAAGTGGCACGCGCCCACGGCTGCGCGCACACCATCGTCACCGGCGGCATGACACCCGAGGACATGGCGCGCGAGATCCCGAAGCGCGTG
>CAYPTM010000028.1:0-13932 GCA_964413345.1 uncultured Elusimicrobiales bacterium | reverse complement strand
TGCCAACCACGCACACCGGGGCAACAGTACAAATCGGAGCATATCTGCTTTCAAATGCAATATTTGCTTTCGTTTGAAATGTTTATACAATACATATAGCCGCTTCATTTGAAACATGTTGTTCCACCGGGGGTGCGATGGACAAGCTTAAAATACTGGTCATCGAGGATGACAGGCTGGCCCAGGCCGTCATGGGCAAGCATTTGGCAGCGAACTTGCCAGATTTTGCCTCGGACATGCGCACGGCCGAAAAACTTTTAAAAACAAATAAATACGACATCTGCTTTGTGGACCTGAAACTTGGCAGGGATGACGACTATTCCGGTCTGAAACTACTTCCCATTGTCCGCAAAAGCAGGGCCTACCCGGTAGTAATGTCCAGCAGCGATGACGAAGAAACTATCAATAAGGCCTACGCCCTTGGCTGCAAAGATTTCTACGTAAAGGGCAACGAAGCCCAAAACATCAAGGCCGTTATTGATAAGTACACCCGATCCAAATCACCACAAACACTGGATGACATCTTTAGCACGCAAGTAATCACCGTCGACACCGCCACGCGCGCCATGGTGACGGAAGCCATCAAGTACGCCCCAACGGACATCCCCGTCATGCTGCTAGGGCCTTCAGGCACGGGCAAGACGCGCATTGCGCGCGTAATACACGAGCATTCCGCCAGGCAGGGCGAATTCGTAGCCATCAACTGCGCAGCATATAGCGAGGACCTTTTGGAAGCGGAACTGTTCGGCTACAAGAAGGGTGCGTTCACGGGGGCGTACGATAACCGCAAGGGGAAGCTGGCTCAGGCCAACAACGGCACGCTGTTCCTCGACGAAATAGGCTCCATGAGCCAGAACATGCAGACAAAACTGCTCAAGGCTATAGAAGAAAAAACCTTCTACCCCGTAGGATCCGACAAGCCGGAGCATTCCAGCTTCCGCATAATCAGCGCTACGCTGGAGGACGTGCAGCAGCTTATAGCAAAGGGCAAGATGCGCTTCGACTTCTTCCAGCGCATACATGGCTTTACGCTCACGCTGAAGCCGCTCTGCCAGCGCAAGGAAGACATACTGCCGCTTATAGCCGACTTCAGCAAGGGCGGCAAGCGGCTTGCCTTCGAGCAGGACGCAAAGACCTTCCTGCTCAACTATGACTGGCCGGGCAACGTACGCGAGCTCAAAAAGTTTGTGGAAATGGTATCGGCGGGCGATGGCCTTGTAACGTTGGAAATGGTGCAGGGCCACATAGCCAGCCGCATGCGCATGGAAGCGCCGCAGGCCGCCGCCGCGGACGGCATGCTGACCAACCAGCAATATGAATATGCCATGAACAAGGGATTGAACGAGGCGCTGGACCGCTTCGCCTGGGAAATAATAAAACGCAACCTGTCGACCAACAACGGCAGGAAGGCCAGAACGCTTGAACAACTAAAAATTTCAACACGCCTGCTTTATTCAACGCTCAACAAATTCGGGGGCAAATGAAATGGAACCTTCGCCTGAAATGAGGAAACTGCTGCACGACATAGATTCAAAAACATCCAGCATCAAAAGCGCGGCGAAGCTGCTGCGCGAATGCGAGCCGCAGGAACGCAAAGAAATGCTGACGCTGATGAAAGCGGCCACGCAGGAACTTATGAGCTGCCTTTTAGAACTGGAAAGGCAAAATACTGAACAAACAGGCCAGATTTAGCGGCAAAAATCGCCCCCCATGGCTCCACCAGCATACATAAATCACCAGATCAAAACGTTTCTTCGCCCTTGCCTAGCCCCCGGCACTCTCATACGAGGCTAGTGCATTTTTGAGTATTGCGAACGAAATGAGGAGAGAAACTACAATTCCCGCCATGCCACGCCACCATACTTGCCCATCGAACAATATCTCTGCTGGCATATTGCCCCAAACCGCAACCGGCAAAAAATAAACGAATAAAACCAACAGACAACCTTTATACATGGCCTTTGGCAAGGTTGCATAACTGGAAAATGAAGATAGCAAAGCGGCGAATGCAGGGACACGTACGAAATAAAAAGTAATGGCGCACATAAACATTGAAAGCGTTGTATATGAAAGCAATGCTATTGCGCAACCAATCATATAAAACGGCAACCGCGATATTTCAATTCCTGTCCGGCACATGCCTATTATGATCAGGGCTACAGCATACGCTATGGCAATGATATTGCCACAATCCGGATTGCCAAACAAAACATAAAACATTTCTGGAACAGGCCTGGCCCTTACCCTATCCCACGACCCCTTCAGGACATGTTCGAAGATCTTATCCTGAGCATTCCCGTTTAAAAAAGCATATACGCTCATGACAAATTGAGCCGTACCTATCAACACCAACATATGATTCCAATCCATGCCTCCTGCAGACGAGATGTAACGGAATACCAGCAGAAAAAACAGGAAATTAAGACAGTAAGAAAGCAGGGAAACAATAATCGACAGCACAAAATCCGCCCTATACTGCAATCGGGTCTTTATATTTAGCAGCAGACTTTCCACCCACAGCGTGAAGTAATATCTCATTCTATTCTAACCTCCGGCGCTTTCATAACGCCGCATACCAGAAGCATGCAGGCATGGCAACACGAGAAGCATAAGGAGCGCTATCCAGCACAGCTGCTTGATTATTACAAACGGTCCGTTTTGCGCATTGCCAACAATCAAATCCACTGGAGCAGCAAATAACAGGCCAAAAGGAGTGACGCCAAACAACACCTGCAACTGATGCGGGAAAAACGACAACGGTAACACCTGCCCTGAAACCAACATGCTACCGAAATATAGCAACCAAGCCATGCCATCAGCATTTTCCAGCCAGAATGCGCTCATACTGCACAAAGTGGATAAAACCGAGCAAAGAACTATTGCCAGGAACATTGCCAATATTCCCCACACGCTCAGAGCAAGTCCAATCGGCCCGAAATAATGTCCGACAAAGAAGAGGATAGGCGCCATGGCCAGGAAAGAAAAAAACAGTTTATACAAGCTGGCACTTATGCCGCCAAACACTGTTCGTACCGTGAAACTTATCGGCCTTACCGCCCAGACGTCAAAATTCCCGCTTCGTATTTCATAAAACACGTCATATTTGACACTGGGTATCACGGCATTCTGCATCAGTGCTGCAAGTAGATAATAGGAGAGCAATGAGGTCCTACTATATCCATGAACAGTCTCGCCGGAAGAGATTGCCGTCCCCAAAAAAATCAGCATCGTGCCGGCATTAACATAAGGAAATAACGCCGAACAGACAAGATTAAACTTATATTGCGCATTGATTTTTACCATCAACAGTGCATACTGAAAATAAGCCCTGATATTCATTGCACATAAACCCGCTTTATCAGATCTGAAAGCGGCTCCTCTTCAATATCCAGACGAACACAGTAGCGCATCGTCTCGGACTGGATATTCTGTATCAAATCCAGCGGTACAATAGCCGTTATTTTACCGCCTTCCGGATCAACAGCGGGGGAAAACCCTGCGAAAATTTCATGGATTCGCGCAAGATTCTCCCGCGAATCAGCCAGCGCCTTCAACTTGCGCATATTGCCTGCCCGCATTCGCAAATCAGACAAGAGACTATCGCTGAGTATTTGTCCGCTTTCCAAAAGAATGACGCGTTTGCATAGCTTCTCGATGTCCGACATATGGTGACTGGTCAGGATTATAGTGCTGTTATTGTGCAAATTCAGCTTAGTCAAACATTCATATACATCGGCTTGCGCCCAAATATCAAGACCGAGCGTAGGCTCATCCATGAACACTATCCCGGGATTATGCAGGAAAGCACCAATTAGCTCAAACTTCATGCGCTGTCCCAGCGACATTAGCCTGACAGGCTTGTTCAGGAGACCGGTTATCCCCAGCATTTCAGCATAATCGCCAGCCCTTTTTAACGCGAGACGCGATTCAAGTTCATAGACCGCCGCCAGAAATTTATATGTATCTATTGGCGACAGGTCGGGAATAAGCTGTCCCTTCTGTCCTGCGAAAAATGATAAAGTGCGCAAGAATTCCTTATCGCGCTCCCATGGAACAAACCCCGCCACAATACAATGACCACTAGTGGGACACATTATGCCTGACAAAATTTTCAAAGTTGTGCTTTTACCAGCCCCATTCGGTCCGATATACCCCACACATTCGCCCTTTCCGATCGAAAAGGAAACATCCTTAACAGCCGCTACATCATCATACTCTGGGGCGAAGAAACTCCTCAGCAATGACCCGCTACCGCTCCCCTGGCGACGAACGCGGTAGTTTTTACAGAGTTTTGATACTTGTATCATATGACAGTATTCCTCTCCGCTCCAGATTACTCAATAGAGCATTAATATTAGCCTCAATCCTGTCCCGGGACGCAATCCCATATTTCTCAATAAATTTGTCGCAGACCTGACTGAATGTCATACTTCCAGACATAAGATCATGTACTGCGATGCCCCACTCCCCTTCGACCGCAAGGTATGTGCCATCCCGCCTGTCCAGCATAAGCAGTACAGGCCTGGGAAGACGAATAATATTATACGCAATCCATGGATTTCGAGTCATCATGACTATTTACCTCCGCTTGCCATATCTACCTGATGCCATATTTTGGCGATATCGCAGACAGCACTGGTATTGCCGATGAAATTCCCAGTATGTTCATATATTTCAGCTGGGCAGCGTCTGCAATAAGGCTCATGAGGACAGCTTGTGCAATTTACCAGATCCTCCATCTTAAGCTGACGCAATTCTCTCCACTCAGCACTGTCTTTCCAGATATCTGCTATGCTCGCGTTATAGATATTCCCACAGACGCGACGCATAAGATTGCAAAACAGGATATCCCCTTCCGAAGATATAGTAAACGAGTTTTTGCCGGCATTGCACAGCAAGTAAGGCGTCTCTTTCTTCTTTGGGGCAAGGCCAAGTTTTTTCAATGTCAGCGCGGCAGACATTGCCTCCGTTTCCGTAAATCGCAGGGAATCATTTGCACCAGAATCGCCTATTTTTCCAAGCAGACTAAGCCCTGGACCGAATTTATTTACCCCCAAGGCCTTGGTAAAATCATACATTTCCTGCACATATGCGATATTTGCCTTGCAAAGCGTGGTATTAACGGCAACAAATGCCCCGGCACTAACTAAGGACTTGATAAATTCCACAGTCCTGTCGAATGCCCCCGCAAGCCCCGTCAGGCTGTCATGGATTTCCGAATTATGCCCATGAAGGCTGACCCGGGTATATATGTGATTGCGCCCCAGAAACGAGGCCAGTTCGCGCCCATTCCCCATGGTTCCATTTGTAGTTAGCGTTATATTGAAGCCCTTGCAGCTGGCATAATCAAGGAATTCACTTATTCCCTGATATAAAAAAGGCTCCCCCCCAGTAATATGAAGGCTGAAAACCCCCAGTTGCTTTAGCTCATCCAGCAATTCCTTATATTTATGAATCGGTATTTTGTCAGAGTGCTGTGGCACAGTGTCGCGAAAGCAGAAAAGACATTTCTGGTTGCAGCGTGCGGTCAACTCAATATCGCATGAAAGGGGAACAGTACTCTCACGAGTTGCCTGCCAAATAGTATTATAAAGACCTTCTGTATGTGTATATTGCTCCATCCTGCCCCTCCTAACGATAATTGCTTCTGCATGCTCTTTGATGCAATTTTTATGCCATACCGGTTCCGGCACAAATAGTTGTGACAACAAATAGGGACAGCCAGTGTGGCTGTCCCTCTCTTCGATGCACACAAATCTTAGTCGTTTGCGTGATTGGCGTTGCAACAACCCCCATTGGGCTTCAAACCGGGCCCCTTGGAACTCATTTCATCTATGAGAATTACGGGCGTTTCCATCATGAACATTTCAATCTCCTTTGGTAGTGCTATTATTTTTTACTGTCATGTACCGTCTAAGCTGTATGGAGCAATTTCTATACCAATCATCCGGAAAATAGAACCTGCTCCAGTTAGAAAATCATCAAGGAAATTATCATTTCTTGTGACTTTCAGCGCTTACGCTGACACAGAAGCAATTCCAGTGCCATACAAAATACGACTAAATGCCAGCAAAAAATATTTCAAATGAAACTATGCCATATCATTTGAAATGTTCATCTATACAAAAAACTTTTCTTTTGAAATACAACTTGTGATTTACAACTGCTGCCAGGGAGGGTCTTTGCTGATTACACCTTTGAGGAAGGTCAGTTTTGCAAATTCTTCGGGAGGATGCCCGGTTTCCATATACAGGTTGGTGAAACCGGCTTCGTGTAACTGCCGGGCGATATCTTCGCCCTTAACGCCAGCGCCCAGTTCGGAATCGATATAAACCGGTGTCTTTTTGTCCAGCATGGCAGCTTGCGCCAAAAGGTCCGCGGCTGTCTTGAACGGCTTCAGCTCCACGCCCCCACTTTTAGCCGCAATCTTCCAAGTCATGTGCACCAACGGGTCGTCATCCAGCAAAATGGCCTGCGCCGGGGCAGATCGCCTAGCACTTACCCGTATAGGCACAAGACCGGACAGATTCTTGGGCAGCAGCCGCAGCCCAATGCTTCGACACTCGGCGAGAATTTGCGGCTCCTCCCAACGGCTGGTTACAAGTATGGCGCGGCCGGCTAAACCAAGTTCCTGTGCCAGCGAAAAACCAGTCTCCTTATGGCCAAGAAGCTCATAATCCAACAGATAAATGGCGGTTTTTGCCTTGTCATGATTTACAGCAACCCACTGCCGTAGCTGGGCCGGTTCGGTAAAATTTATGGGCTCCACGTCATATTCGTGCACGCGCGAGGAAGCAAATCGCCCCTTCCACACCTGATGTATGGTCGGATCGTCATCCAGCAACACAACCGGCTGGCCGGCCTCGAAAGCAAGCTCCGGCACAAACCACTGCGGCGGCGCGGTAGCCGGCAAAGTCAGGGTAACCGTCGTCCCTTTACCAACGTCGGAAGCAATAGAAAGCGTTCCGCCCCAACTTTCGACCGTAGTACGTGCGTGGTAAAGGCCTAGCCCGGAACCGCCCGCCTTCCCGTGCGTTTCACCTTTCTGGCCCAACTTAGCAAGTATGTCCGGCGGTATCCCCTTCCCATTATCGGATATTGAAATGGAAATATTGCCGCCAGCATGGGCAAGACGCAGCGAAATAGTGCCCTTATCGCCCAAAGATTCTACAGCATTGTTTACGAGGTTTGAAACCACGCGACGGAATTCCACAGACTGCACGGAAGCAAACAAACCGTACGATTCAGACGAAAGCGGCATATCGAGCTGCACGCCTGGCTTCGACTGAAATTGCAGACGCTTCTCGGTAAGCAGTGGATCCAGCAGGCCGGACAGAAGGCAAACTACTGTCCCGGAAGAAGCGGATGAAACGACCTGCGCCGCACCGGGGCGGCGGTATTTCTCTATAAGGTTATTGGCTATGTCGCGTATGCGATTCGAGGCATTGCGGATTACAAGGCGCTGCTCTTCTGGCATGTCGGCCGTGTTCTTGACCGCCATATCCAGCGCCGCCAGCGGCGACCGTATGTCATGCGCCACTTGTACAGATAAATTCACCAACACTTCTGAGGCATACATTTCCCGATTGAGCCGAATGTATTCCAGATTCTTAAGGCGCAGTTCATCCAATTCTTTGATGGGGATTGGCAAGTCTGTCCCCAATCCAGCACTCAATGGGGCTAAAACTTCTATTTCAAATTTTCGACGCAGTCTGGAAATCGTGAAAACCACCACAGCCATAGCACAAATCATCATAGACATCACGAGCAATAATGGTTTGAAGATGTTGATCGGAGAAATAACAAACATTAAATCAAGCCTGTCTATTCCGGTCAACTTCCGGCGTATCGTCCAGCGATGCAAATTATGGACCGGATGTTCGCATACTGCGGTCTGGGAAGGCGGATACGAAATACTGGCGCGCCCTCCTGAGCATAAGAGCATGGCAACAACATCTGTATTGCTCAGCTCCGTCAGGAATACAGACTCGATAAGCGATCTATTTGCCTGCTGAACTCCGAGCAATACCGTGTCTTCAAGCTGTCTCATGCGCTCCATCTGACCGGAATAGCGACTATAAGCGAAATATGTTAAATACACCACCTGCAGCACAACAGCTCCAATCAGCAGCCGGAGCAGGGGTAGTTTCGCATATTTATCGAACCACTTAGCCAGCGTAGTCATATTGGCATGGATGGAAGAGGAATGCGGCTTATGCTATCGCGGAGTGAAATCAAGAATGCTGAGATTGTGCCTACCGATCAATTCATCTTTCAAGACTAAGCGCTCAGAATTATATACCACCCGCCTGTTAAGATATCCTAGGTGTATATATGGAACCTCGCGGAGGATATTGCGGGCGACATTTTCATAATAAAGCGGCAGCACAGATTGATCCAACAACTGCCGCCCACCCTCTATACCCTTGCACACCTGTTCCCGCCGGGCAATGGGAGAAGCTATCGCCCCATGAGCACCAAGCAGATGGTATAAAACGTCTGGGTCTCCATCAGCAACGGACGCTCCCATTGGCATGATGTCGGGAGTGAATGTTTTATAGTACATTTCCCAGAAATCCTTAGCCCCCATATCACACCTGGACTGTACCGCCAGAGCAACCCCTTCTTTCTGAAGAACTTCAGGAAGCCAATTCCAAATCGGGCCCGCCACAAGGTACAGAGGATGTTTCCGAACCGCAGCTATGAAAGCGGGTATATAGGTTTCTCCAGAACTGATTATCTCCTGAGCCTCAGCGTCCGACAACCTTCCTGGCTGAAAACGGAGAAAACTCTGCGGATCACTTACGAAACCCCGCCCCTTTAATGCAGCTGAAACATGGGAAATATACTTCCAAATGAGAGCTTGAAACGCTAGCCTGTATTCAGGATTCGAGAAAAATCTCCCATTCAGACCATTCAGATTGATTATCCAATGCAAGCCTTCCTGCCCTGATGCACAACGTATTGGTTCAAGCTTTCCTTCATCGCAGCCCGGCAAGTTGAGCATGTCCGCAATCAACAGAGCGTCAATCTCCTTCCCCTGGAGTTTGTTGAGAGCATCACTGACAGGAACTACAGTAATCCTAACGTTTTTCAAGCTGGGAGCCTGGCCGACATAATAAGGATTAAGCCGAAGAGTCAGAACCTGCTCACGCTCCGTTATCATGTAAGGGCCAGTACCGATAGGCGAACCATTCAAGAGTTTGTATACTGAAAATCTGCCGCCCGCAAGGTAGCGGAGAGCCTGTCGGGCAGGACTATCGAACCACAGCTCCAGAGTGTCAGCATTGAGAACACGAATACCGGAAATGGTTCCCGCCTGCGGGAAATCAGAATAGCCATGAACATTGGCTAGGCCATCAGCCAAAGAGCTATTGCTTGAAAACGGGACAAGACGCAGCCCATCTTCCCAGGAGCGCTTCACATCGGCGGCGGTGAGGAAAGATCCGTCTGAAAAACGCAGATCCGTATTTATCTTAAAGCGCAAAATACGCTTATCCGAGCTGAATTCCCAAGTCTTCGCTGCCAATGGAACAATTACGCCACGTTCACCTATGCGTATCAACGGGTTGAACTGGTATTCAATAATCGCATCCCCTACAAGTGTATGCTGCAATGGAGGGTTTATTGTCCCCCAATAATTAGGGACACCTATCCTATAAACTTTTTCTCCCATATGAATGGAACTTCTCCCTAGATACCATATTACGGACACACCGATTAAACCGATCAGGCATAGACATAGAGATACGTTGGAGAGCGCAATAACGCCTGACCATTTCCTGCAATAATTACCTAGAACCATACCATGCTTTCGGCCACTATATAAACGAAACCCCCACCATACAGTGGGGGCTCATCACTTACAAAAATAAACTAGTGTCCTCGCTTACCATCTACTATTCCGCTGTCAATAGCGGAAGATATCAAATCACCGGAATTTGCCACACCTGACCGTATTTGCGCACTGCTAAGAGAAGATTTAGCCGCAAAAGAAACAGAAGCTATTGGCAAAACCGCTAACAACATTAAACAGAATCTTTTAAATGCCTTTCCCATCACACCCTCCCTTGACATCTCACTGAGATTAGTATATCACATTTCCAGCCAGCAACCCGGGTCTATTTCCAGAAAACTTCCATGCACAACATAGGAAGCATTCCTGTCCCCCCCGCACCGATCATAGAATCTGCAAGAACCACAACCCCGAATATGTCCGGCCCGCAATTGATTCATGATAGGATGCCTTAGAAATAAATTCTCAAGCCCTTCCGCAAAAATATTCCCTAGAATAAAATCAGCTCGACTGGTAACCTTAAGATTGCCCAAATGATCGATCACAAGCCCCTGAAACCCCGCTTTCCCATGCGCTCCCAAGCCCTGTTCAAGAAGAACAAATAGCGGTAAATTCGTGGCGGTACGAACTTTCGATCTCGCTGCACTTTCCAATATAGAGGCATAGGCATCCCGCAATTCCAGCGGACCGAGCATTTGTCCATTCCTAGTCTGCTGAAGAATTTTGCCACGCCCTTGAGGAATAAACCTTGTGAAATTCATCATGGCAACATCCAGTCGCTCCGCCATGTCGAAAAAACTAGGGATAAAAGGCACTGTTTGTCTAGACAATACCGCTTGGAGTACGACATGCACGCCATTGGCTCGCAATTTCATAATTCCGCAAACAGCTTTCTGGAAATTGCCACGACCCCTGATACTATCATGCAATTCCGAATTCGGCCCATCAATGGATACTTGGACATCAGCACCTGAGAGTTTTATAGCCCGCACCATCTCATCTGAGATCATAGTACCATTGGTCAATATATTGATTCCCGCATCAGGAAACCGAGAGCGCAATAACTCCAGAAATGGAATAAACAGGGAACTAATAGTAGGTTCACCTCCGCTTAGTGTAAAATGATGGCGCAAATGCAATTTTGCAGAGAGTGCATCATACTGATTTAATATGTCACACCATTTTTCCAGCGGAAGGTCCAACCCATCATTGTTGGTGGGCTGGTAACAATGTGTACAATGCAAATTGCAAGTATTCGTGATATCCAGTTGCATACTCAAGAAGTTCTGACTTCCAGTAAACTTCAGCAACTGGTCAATAATCCAATTCATATTTGTAACTCCAACTATAACAGATAGACTGGGCCCGTTTTCAACATCGAACGTCCACTGTACGCGTCAAACTCAGGGAAACGCAGTCAAATCGCCCGCCTTCTGAGTCAAAGATACAGCGATTCAACTCAATCAAATATTGGGAAAGCCTCCAGAAAAGTAACGCAAATATTGATACCAATGTGCACAAGGATATTTATTAGTAAATTCCGTTCTTTTTCATAGAAATAACACAAAAATACGCCGGCGATGGTCGCTTGCACAAAATAGATACCATGACCTAGCCCAAAAATTAGAGCCCCAAAAATGACGGAAGGCAATACCGACATGCGTTTGCGAAACCACGCATACAAAAAACGTCTGTAAATAACTTCTTCAAAAACAGGTGCAAGAAGAAACGTGATTATATTAAGAGTCGCCAAATCAAAAAAAGAAAAATTAAAATGTGCTGTGCCATTCAGAGGATCGGCATCATACATCGCCGCAATATTTTCAAGAGTTGCCAGGTCCACCAGACCCATGCTTACAGCCAACCGGCATCCTAATACCGCCATAGCAAACAGCAGGACCATAAAGACAAAGTATAGTCCTAGATATTTACAGGCCTTGCCCAGGGCAGTGTGTAAATCCGCATTCCATAGTTTTAGCGTAGTTTCCACGCTGATACCATATTTGGAACGCATTGCATAAACAATACCAAGTCCGATAGTATTCGCAGCCAGATAAGTAACCGGATTTAAACCGGAATGAGGCGCAAAAATCACGCCAATCATACTGCCGGAGAATTGCGCTATTGTATGAATAGCCAGGAGAGCCAGGAGAGACGGGACAAGCACATCTTTAAAATCCGGTTTAGGTGTCATATTTTATATAGAAACTGGCGGAGAGGCTCGCTCCCCGCCACTTATGATATCATCTGCGGAACCACCCGGCAGTTCGTCTGCCCATAAAGACCGTTTTCACAGATTGGAGCATATGAATCGGGTGCCGCAAATTGAACAAGTACCATTAACTCTACAGAAAAGAGTACTGAGTTCCAAATACGATAAGTGAATTATAGACAAAATGCGCGGCTATCGGCGTCCAGATATTTCCAGTCCGCTGCATAAGATAGCCGGCGACCAGACCCATAACTATTGAAGTTGGAAAATAAAGAGGATGCAAATGAGCAAGAGCAAACAGCAGACTGCTTAGCGCCAAAGCATAACTGAAAACCATATGCCTTTTGAAATACTGGAGCAACAACCCTCTAAATAGAAATTCTTCCGCTGAAGCATAACAAAGAAGTGAAAAAAACAGCAGCAAATTCTTTGAGCAGGGAGACATATGCTTATATTCCCGAATCAAAGCTATCCAGCTTTTCAAATTCACTTTATTCAGAGAAGGCCACAACCGCGGCAAAAGCCACACTATGGCGACAGCCATAAGCAGGCAAAATATCGCCCCGGCTAAAGCGACGATAAGCGTCTTTCCCCAATCACGGCATGGGAGCGCGACAAAACCGGCGTCAGCTCTGGAAATTTCCAGCTTGAGCCTGAAGTTTTCCATTATCCCGAAAGCCAGCACCGCGACGACTGCGGGCGCGATTATCACCTTAGCGACAAAAGACATCGCAGGGTTAAACCATATAGCGGCAGCTATAAGCTGCACCCCGGCAAAATACAGCATTATTTTCGAGACATTACCGAAGATTCCCATAATCCACTGTCTCCCCAACAATAAACGCATCACTCATAATATCGCCCGAACGGTTACGAACACACAATACGGCACTGTGCCGGACACTGATAATCCACGGGAGCCGGTTACTTTACTTCGCCGGTCACGCCCACATAAAACCTAGACGGAAGTATATGCTGGACACTTATGCAAGTGCCGGTGGAATACTAGAATGAGACGCCGAGGGTGAACTGGTGGCGGGCGCTGAGTTCAGTCGCGCCGCCATAGGCGTAATTGAGGGAATACCGGCCCTGGCGGGCGCCAAGTCCGGCGGTAAAATTCTCCGCGTCGCGGTCGAACAGGTAGCCCAGACGGCCGAAAACAACGGTATCCTCGCCGACGTGCCAGGCCATCTCCGTGCCGGCCTGATAGAACGAGCCTTCCTTGTTCAGCTTGAACCAGTCCGCCGCGAGGATGACGTCCATTACATCAAACAGTCCGTTGACGTCGCCTATATGGTCCTGGTCGGTAGTCCAAGCCCAGGAAGCGCCAAGCCGGACCACTTTGGGTGCAGGGTCTGATACGGATTCATACTTTATGTCCCCGCCGATGTTCTGATACGAGGCTCCGGCCGAGAGATTGTAAGGAAGTTTCGCGGTGGCTCCGACATCGAAAAATGTTCCGCTGGCTGACGCCGTTTCCGCCAAGTTTAACTTTACCGCCTTGAGCGTGCCGCCTATGCCCAGAAAAGGGACGGGGCGGAAAGCCGCCGACAGCATGCCAACCTTATCCTCTTCCGCCGTCACGCGGCCCTGCGTGCCGTTTGAAAGGTTAAGGTCCATAGCGCCGGCGTTGTAATAAAGAACCGCAGGGGTGATGACCGCAATGTCGCCAAGACGGACGCTTGCCACTATAAGCCCGTGCGCGTCCCCGTTAAGGCCGCGCAGATAGGTGGCGGTGACCGTGGTGCTGGACATGAAGGCAAGCCCGCCCGGATTGTAAATTATGTTTTCAGTGTCGCCCTGCGCAGAGGCGAAAGCCTGCCCCATGCCGCAGGAACGCGCGCCTATGGCGCGCACGAGTATCGGCGCACCGACAAGGCCGCTCTCGGCTGCAGCCGCGCCGCAGAATGCAAAAAGAGAAAAC
>CAYPTM010000027.1:0-13984 GCA_964413345.1 uncultured Elusimicrobiales bacterium | reverse complement strand
TATGGTGGACACCATCTTCAGGGTCGTGGACTTGCCGGCTCCGTTGGGGCCGACCAGGGCGAATACTTCCCCCCGTCCGACTTCAAATGAAATTCCTTTGACGGCCTCGAAGGAGCCGTAGCTCTTTCGCAGGCCGGAAACAGACAGCGTGGCGGATTGATTGCTCATAGGTATAAGTGTATTTTTAGCAAATTTGACGGTCCGGCATGATAAAATTATCTAACGGACCGGCCCGATAACAAACAGACTTCAGGCAGATTTAGCAACGCATCGTCCGGTCAAAGGATTTTCCCCATGGCACAACAATCCGCGCGCGCCAGCTTCTCGGCAGCTCTTTCAGTGCCGGACATACGTCTTTTTCTGCTAAGCATAGGCTTCTTCACCTTCGCCAACAGGGCGCTCGCGGTGGTCATAGGCTTTCAGACCTACCAGATTACGCACAGCGCCATGGCCCTTGGCTGGCTCGGTCTTGTTGAAGCGATACCGGCCATATCGATGGCCCCTTTCGGCGGTTATATAGCCGACCATTTCGACCGCCGCAAAATACTGCTTTACGCGCGCGCGGTCTCAGTCTTCTGCGCTCTCTCCATGGCGCTTATTTCCTTCGAGGGGGCCAAAGCCTCCATGGCCGGGCTTTACACCCTGGTTTTTCTGGCCGGACTGGCCAGAGCCTTCGCCGACCCGGCGGGCAGCGCGTTCGAGGCACAGGTAGTGCCCAAGACGCTGACCGTCAATGCGTCTTCCTGGTTCTCCAGTTCCTGGGTGCTTTGCGGCATAGCCGGCCCGGCTTCAATAGGCTTCATATTCGATTTCTGGGGCGCGGCCGGTTCATACCTCCTGCTTGCGGCCTTTTTCGCAATAGCGTGGATTCTGATGTCCCGCATCGCGCCAAGGCCCCAGCCCGAGCATCCCCACAGGGAAAACATATTCGCCGCCATAAAGACCGGCTGGAAGTTCCTTTTCAAAACCCAGCCGCTTGTGGCCGGGATGTCGCTGGATCTGTTCGCCGTATTCTTCGGCGGGGCGATAGCCCTGCTGCCCATATACGCGAGCGACATACTGCATGTCGGCGCCAAAGGACTCGGCATACTTAACGCCGCGCCTTCGGTGGGAGCCATGCTGGTAATGCTCTGGGCCACAAAGCATCCTCCGATAGAAAAGGCGGGACGGAATCTGCTCTTCGCCGTGGCCGGATTCGGTCTCAGCATAATAGTTTTCGCCTTTTCAAAAAGCTTCGCGCTGTCGCTTGCGGCATTGTTCTTCAGCGGAATATTTGACGGAGTTAGCATGGTCATACGCCGCTCCATAATGCGCCTTCTGTCTCCAGACCATCTGCGCGGGCGCGTAGCGGCGGCAAACTCCATCTTCATATGCGCGTCCAACGAACTGGGCGCGTTCGAAAGCGGCATGGGCGCGGCATGGCTTGGCACGGTGCCATGCGTTGCCGCTGGCGGCGCAATCACAATCATCGTGGTTCTGCTCGCGGCAAGACTGGCCCCACAGCTAAGAAAGCTGGAATTCGACCCGCATACTCTGGAACGGCGGATGGCGGCTTGACAATTTATATACCATTCGGTATACTGAGTTTATGAACAAGCGGGAAGAAATGCTGGAAGCGGCGCTGTCGCTTTTCGCGGCGGAAGGTTACGACAATGTGGGCATACAGAAGATTGTGGATGCCTGCAACGTCAAGAAACCGACGCTATACCACTATTTCGGCAGCAAGAATGGCATATTGCAGGAATTCCTCAGCCTTTACTTCGACCCCTTCCTCGCGGAACTGGAACAGAAAACCGCGTATAACGGGGACCTGACCCTGACATTGGAAAACACGGTGAAAGCATACTTCCGCTTCGCCGCTGAAAATGACCGCTTCTACCGCCTTTATCTCTCAATGGTATATTCCCCAAAGGATACGGAAGCCCACCAGGCAATACTGCCCGTCCTTGAGCGGCAGTTCAAACTGCTGGACACAATGTTTACAGCGGCGGAAAAGCAGCACGGCAATATGCGTGGCAGGAGCAAACGCTATACTTTCACATTCATGGGAATGATAAATTCCTACATAACGACATCATATTACGGGCAGATAGCCCTGTCCGACGAGTCGGCTTTTCTGGCCTGCAAGCAGTTCATGCACGGGATACTGTCATGATTTTTTTTGCACATCCTCTATACCTACCGGTATGTATATAAAGGAGAAAACATGAAGACCTTCAAAAGCAAGGTGGCTGTCATAACAGGCGCGGGCAACGGTATCGGACAGGCCCTGGCGCTGCAACTGGCTTCCCAAGGGGCATTAACCGTTCTGGCGGATATCAGCCAGGATGCCGTGGGCGAAACCGCCGAGAAAATACATAAGCTCGGCGGCGAGGCAAAAGCCTGCGTCACTGATGTTTCCAGCAGGGAGCAAATGGAAGCACTGGCCGCCAAAGTAATGGCAGAAGAAGGCCGGGTAGATATATTAATCAACAATGCCGGCGTAGCCCTCAGTAACGTCACGGTGGAAAAACTGTCATACACGGACATGGAATGGTTGTTCGGCATAAATTTCTGGGGAGTAGTGCATGGAACCAAAGCATTCCTGCCTCATCTTATGAAAAGAGAGGAGGCCAGCCTGGTGAATGTTTCAAGCATATACGGCCTCGCCGCGGTCGCCAAGTCGGCATCCTACTGCGCCAGCAAATTCGCCGTGCGCGGCTTTACGGAAAGCCTCCGGCAGGAGTTGAAAAACACCCCGGTGCGCGTTACGGTAGTGCATCCGGGCGGGGTACGCAGCAGAATAGCGAGAAACACCCGCACGGCATCCAACGGCGACAAGATACACGACCCCAAACGCGCGGCCGCCCACTTCGAGACCATAGCCCGTACCACCCCGGAGCAGGCCGCCGCGCTGATAATAGACGGCATACGCCGCGAGGCCCCGAGAGTGCTTATAGGCGGGGACGCGAAATTCATGGACCTGCTTGCCAGACTAAGACCGGCGGGCTATGACGATTTTGTTCTTGAAAGCATAGTGACTCCATCGGAAAAATCCTACGCCGACAGTGACGGGCGGGAGTAAAATATGGAGCGGAACAAGGCAAGCCTCACCGCGCAGAGAATCGCGCTGAGAAGGGCGGCCCATCAACTGTTGGACAAACCGCCAGTTTTCGAAGACCCTTTCGCGCTTAGGATTATCGGGAAGGAAGCGGCGGCTGACCTGCGCGCGCATCCTGACAGATACGAAACTACGCGGCTTTCGCCATTCATACGCGCTTTCGCGGCGGCGAGGAGCCGCTTTGCAGAGGACGAACTGGCCCGGTCGGTACAACGCGGAACGGAACAGTACGTCATCCTTGGGGCAGGGCTAGACACCTTCGCCTGCCGCAACCCCTTCAGCGAAATTCTGGCCGTCTTTGAACTGGACCATCCCGCCACACAGAAATGGAAACTGGACATTCTCGGACGCAATGGACTGGCCTCAAAGGGCAAATGCACATTCATAGCGGCGGACCTTTCGGCAACACCATTGAATGACGCGCTACGCAATACGGGGTTCCGGTCGGATTCGCCGGCATTTTTCAGTTGTCTGGGAGTGAGCCAGTATCTCGACAAGGCTGTATTCCATTCAATACTCAAGCAAATCGCGGCCGCATCGCCTGACAGCGGAATAGCATTCGATTACACCACCCCCCCGGCGGACAAAACACCGGGACAAAAAAACGCATTCGCCAGCATCGAAAGGGCGGTATCGTCGCTTGGGGAGCCCTGGGTCTCCTTCTTCACACCCGGGGAGCTGGCGGATAAACTGAGGGAAGCGGGGTTCAGCGACATTACCGATCTGGGCGGGGATGAGCTCAACGCGAAATACTTTTCAGGAAGGAACGATGGACTGAGAGTGGGCAGCCTGTCACGCGTGGTACGCGCGCGAAGATAACGCTTTGATGCCGGTGTAGAAAAACTTGAAACGGAGGTGAGAATTACAAAACCGGTTCCGGACGGCCCCGCAGGCCCTGGCGGAACGCAATATGTGGCAGTAAAAAACCCGGCGTCACCCCTGCCGGGTTTTCTGTTTTCCGGAAACTAACGAGACCAGAGAAAATTCCACTCGCTCCTGCGTGTATTGGTTGAACGGATGACTTTCCACAGTTCCGCCGCGCCGATTGCGCCAAGAGCCGCGAAGCCCAAAGTGTTCTGCGGCTGCTGAAGAAGCCCGACAGCAGCCATGGACAGCTTGCCAGCGGAGGAAAGCACCCGCTCTTCCCTGCTTATGGGGACATAGACATAACCGATGGCTGTTTTGACAGGGAAAACACCCTTTGGCGCAGAAGCGGACGGGGAAGGAGACAAACCCGCTCCGCCGACCGGGGCGGCAATGGCGCTGCGCACCACGCCCACATTATCCAGGCATATGACGCTCGCGGGCGAACCCGTCAGGAAGGCCTGATTGGCGCAGCCAGTGAAAGGCCGCGATCCTCCGAGCAGATTCAGCGAGTCTTCCCCCGCCCATGCCGGTGGAACGCATAGCACGAACAGGGCTATCAGGGTAAACTTTCCCATGAACAGAGGATACAAATACGGTATCCGGCGCGCAATACAGCCCCTTTTCCTCTCATGCTTGGCCAAATGTTATAATTATATGTACAGTCAACGAGAGGATACACTTTAATGAAATATCTCATCACCAGCGCCCTGCCTTACGCCAACGGCCCCATACATTTCGGACACATAGCCGGAGCATATCTGCCGGCTGACGTGTTCAACCGCTATCTGCGCCAGAAAGGGGAGGACGTGCTTTACGTCTGCGGCACGGACGAATACGGCGTGGCCATCACCATCAACGCGGAAAAAGCCGGCGTCCCTTACAAGGAATACGTGGACAAGTACCACGCCCTCATAAAGGATTTCTTCGGCAAGCTGAACATTGAGTTCGACCATTTCTCCCGCACGACCAACGATGAGCATATACCGCTGGCGCAGGAATTTTTCCTCTCGCTCTACAACAAGGGCTACATAAAACCAAAAACCACCCCCCAGTTCTTCTGCCCGAAGTGCAACAAGTTCCTGGCCGACCGCTATGTAACCGGCACCTGCCCGAAGTGCGGAGCCGACAATGTGCGCGGCGACGAATGCACGAAGTGCGGAGAGTGGATAGACCAGTCCCTGCTGAAAAACCCGCAGTGCAAAATATGCGGCGGCACGCCGGAACTTCGCCAGACCACCCACTATTTCTTCAACCTCAAGGCCTTTGCCCCGAAACTGAAAGAATGGCTGGAAAGCAAAAAAGACTGGAAGCCAAACGTAAAGAACAAGGCGCTGGCATTCATAGCGGAAGGCCTTGTGGAACGCTCCGTCACGCGCGACATAACATGGGGTGTCCCGGTACCACTGCCGGAGGCGAAGGGCAAAGTCCTCTACGTCTGGTTCGACGCGCCCATCGGCTATATCTCCGCCACAAAGGAATGGGCCAAACTCCAGGGCACGCCGGACAGATGGAAAGACTACTGGCTCTCCCCGGACACGAAGATGTTCCATTTCATAGGCAAGGACAACATCGTTTTCCACACAATCATCTGGCCCGCCATGCTCATGGAGCAGGACAAGCCGTACATACTGCCGACTAATGTCCCCGGCAACGAGTTTTATAATCTGGAAGGGCGCCAGTTCTCAAAATCCGAAGGCTGGTATATAGACACCGACGACTTTTTCAGCAAATACAGCGTGGACGCACTCCGTTACGCGATAGCCTCCAACTCCCCGGAAACTTCCGACTCGCAGTTCACCTGGGAGGAATTCCAGCTCAAGAACAACGAGCTGGCGGACACGCTCGGCAATCTGGTAAACAGATGCTTCTCCTTCATCAAGCGCAACTTCGACGGCAAGATTCCGCCCATTGAATGCGAGCTGAAGCCAGAAGACAAGGCCATGCTGGACCGCTTCAACCCCGCCTTCGAAGAAATCGGCGGCGCATACGGAACATTCAAGGTGCGCCAGGCCTGCATGGCCGCGATGGGCCTCGCCCGCGACACCAATAAATACTTCAATGATACCGCCCCGTGGACACTGAAGAAAACGGACTTGAAGCGCTGCGCCGCGGTGCTGAACATCACCTGCCGCGCCATAATCAACTGCGCAACGGCTTTCTACCCGGTAATACCTTCCACCTCACGGAAGATTCTGCTTAAAGCCGGGCTGCCGGAAGGCAAAGGCGCGCCGGCCTTCAAGCCATACGAGGGTGAAATAAGCGGCATGCCGCTTGGACAGGACGATTCGCTCCTCTTTGCCAAGATAATGCCTGAACAGATAAAAGCCGAGGTGGAAAAGCTTAAAGCCTCGGTAAAGAACTGAACCGGCAGAACCTGAGACAAACCCCGCGTAAATGCGGGGTTTGCCATAGAAGGATTCCGCCCGCTTAATCACACGGCGCAGATAATGAAGCACAAAGTCTCAATCCCTATCGGTAATGCGTGCAACTCCAACTGCCTGTTCTGCATGGCCAGAGAGCAGAGGAAATACGCGCCGCCCTCTTTTCAGGAAGTGGTGTCCGCAGTATTCGCATCCCGCGTCAAAGGCCGGGAAGTGGAATTATTCGGCGGCGAGTTCCTGCTGCGAAGGGATGCGCTAAGCATCATCCTGTCATGCCGGAGGGCAGGGTTCACCAGCATCTCGTTCGGCACCAACGGCAGAATGCTCGCAAATCCCGACTTCGCGAAAGCAGTGGTGAAAGCCGGGGCGGACAACATAAACTTTTCACTGCACGGCTTCCGGTCTGAAACGCACGATGCCATCACCCGCCGCCCCGGTTCCCATGCGCTGCTGCTTAAGGGCATCCGGAATGTTATAAACGCGGGGGCAAAACATGTCAGGATCATTTTCGTAATCACAAAGCTGAATTACCGGGAAATGCCCGCAGTGGCCGGAATGTTCAAAAACAGGAAAGAAGTGGACAACATTGCCTTCAACTTTGTCCGGCCGATGGAATACTTTTCACCGGAAGAATACCGCGCGATAGTCCCGAGAATGACGGACATAGTTCCTTTCCTTCAGGAAGCGGCGGTCTTTCCCAAAACCCAGTTCCGCTATATACCCCCCTGCATCTTTGATAAAAAGGGGCGCAGGGCCACGCATGCGGCACGGGAAATGTACGACTCTCCCAAAGACAAGCATTCGAACATGTTCAACTACCTGAAGGAGAACATGGCACACGGGAAGCCATGCGGGAAATGCTCAAAAATCCAGCTTTGCCCGGGAGGATGGAAAACCTATCTTGCAATTTATGGCGACGCCGAACTGCGCCCGTTTCATTGACCACTCACCTTATACTCTTTATGCCATCGCTTTAAGCGAGCATCCCCAACGCCTTCCCTAACATTAACAGCCTTGTGCCGTTGTCTCAAACCCGGCTTCTGCTTCCGTTTGGTCCCCGCGAGCATAGGTCCAATAGTCCTTGCCATGCACACAGAAATACAGCTAGAATATCGCAGCACCCGAATAATCTTTTGTAACTATGGGGAGACCATGAAGAGATTTTCGATTTTGTTCGCCGCCGCGGCCCTGCTTTCCGCAACCATGGCAATGGCCCAGGAAAAGACGCCTTCTGCAATGCAGGATCTTGGCGTCAGCGTTTCCTCCAAAGACGCCCGTATTCCACTTGTCAAAGAAGCCGCGCCCAAGCTTCCTAAAATAATGCTTGTCGGCGCCCCCGTAGCGGAACTGTTCGAGCAGCCATTCGCGTCCGTAGACCCCAAAAACCCGCCCAAAGTGAACGACCAGCTCCTCATGGGCTCGCGGGTAAAAGTGCTTGCCATTGAAGGCAAATGGGCGAAGGTTGAATGCATAGATACCCCATACGTATCGGACGAGGCCGCGGGCAATGCCAGCAGCATCGACAAGGACAAATGGTCCCACCGCCCCGGCTATGTGTTATTCTCTCGCCTGGTGGACGGGGAAGAATACAAGGGCGGCTTTACTGTGAACTCCGCAACGGCTACGGCCCGCGTCAGGACAGACACGGGCGAAGAGCAGGAACTGGTCCTTTTCATGGGCACGCCGCTGCGTGCCTCTTCGGACGGCGGCGCCGGAGCATTCGAACTGCCGGACGGCAGAACGGCATACCTTCAGGACGGAGACGTATATGAAGGTTATGGCGAACCTAACGCTTACCGCGTGCGCGTGGTGGAAGCGGCCCGCAAATTCATAGGCGTCCCTTACGTCTGGGGCGGAACCACTTTCCGCGGCATAGACTGCTCCGGCCTGACAAGCACCTCCATGCGCATGGTCGGATTCTCGATACCCCGCACGGCGCACGAGCAGTACCTCGCTTCGCGCAAGAAAGACAATGGGAACATCCTCAGGGCCGGAGACTTCATCTTCATAGCCTCAAAAGACAAGCCGCACCATATGCATCACGTGATGATGTACACCGGCAAGGACACTATCATCGAAGCCCCCCGCACCGGCCTCACGGTTCGCGAAATTTCCCTTCTGGAAAAGGCAGGGATTTCGTTTGACGGGGTTCCAACCGGGACCAACCTTAAAGGAAGAATCGTATACTTCGGCACGTTCTTCGACGACTGACCCGTATCCGCGCAAATTCCGCATAACGAAAAAGCCCGCCTGAAAAGGCGGGCTTTTGGCATCATGCGTCAAATAAAAGCGGCCCCCGGTTTCCCGAGGGCCGCTTTCAAACTTATACGGACGCCGCTTCAGTCCATGTAATCGCGCAGCAGTTTGCTGCGGGACGGATGGCGCAGTTTGCGGACGGCCTTTGCCTCTATCTGCCGCACGCGCTCGCGCGTGACCTTGAACATACGGCCCACTTCCTCAAGGGTGCGGGGATAGCCGGTATCTATGCCGAAGCGGAGCTTTATTATCTTGGCCTCGCGGTCGGACAGCGTGGAAAGCACCTTCGTCACCTCCTGCTTGCGCAGGAAGTCTATGGCCGAAGATGCAGGCCCGGGGCCGCTGCGGTCCTCGATAAAGTCCTCGAGATGGGAATCCTCATCCTCGCCTATCGGGGTGGACAGAGAGATGGGATCCTGCATTATCTTAAGCACGTTCTTGACCTTCTCTATGGAAATGTGAAGGTGTTTTGAATATTCCTCAAGAAGCGGCTCGCGCCCGTGCTCCTGACGATAGCGGTTGGTGACCTTGGTCAGCTTGGACACCAGCTCCTTCATATGGACGGGGATGCGGATGGTGTTGGCCTGGTCGGCTATGGCGCGGTTTATGGACTGGCGTATCCACCATGTCGCATAGGTCGAGAACTTGAAGCCGCGCTTGTACTCGAACTTTTCCACGGCCTTCATGAGGCCGAGGCCGCCTTCCTGAATCAGGTCGGACAGCTCAAGGTTTGAGTTGACGTGCTTCTTGGCGATGGAAACCACAAGACGCAGGTTGGCCTTGATGAGTTTCAGCTTGTCCTGCAGAATCATGTCCTCAAGGAAAAGAATGTGGTCATTGAGGGCCATGAACTCGTTGACGGGTACGGGCAGAAGATGGGTCAGGCGGGCCTCGCGCTCGAAGACGGCCTTGATGTTCTCTATGGCCGACTCCACGGCGGTGGGGGCATAGCCGGTCTGCTTGCGGAAGGCCTCGGCGTTAAGGCGGCCTTTCTTGAAGGCGTTGAACGCGGCGTTAATCTCCACGAACTTGCCGAAGCGCTTCTCGTAGCGGTCCACCTCGTCGCGGCACTCCGCGATTTTGTAGGCGATGCTCTTTATCTTGTTGGTGAGGCGCTTTATCTTTTCCTGGTTGAGATTCAGGGAAATTATGTTGCCGACCACGTCGCGCTTGCGCTTGTCCAGCTCGCGGGTCATTTTCTTGCGGGCGGCCTCCTGCAGGTTCGGGTTGCGCAGGTCGGCCATCAGCGCGGTTATTATCTTTTCGTTCTTGGAGATGAACTTGGAAACGCGCTTGAGCTTGCGGCGCATGGCGGACAGCTCCTGCACGGACTTGCGTCCGCGGGGCATCAGCTCCTTGGGCGTCATCTCCTGCTGTTCGACCAGGTCTTCCCAGTTGCAGATTTCGCGCATGGTGATGGGGGACTCCAGCACCAGCTGGCGCAGTTCGCGCTCGCGCTCGCGGATATTGCGGGCGAGGGTGATTTCCTCGTCGCGGGTGAGCAGGGGCACCTTGCCCATCTCCGACAGGTACATGCGGATGGAATTGGATATGTCCGGGCTGGAGAGGAACTCCTCCGTGTAGGCCTCCTTCTCGGCCATGGCCACGGCCTTGTACTTCTTGCGGTCCACGACCGCTATGCCGAGGTCCTCCAGCGTGGTCATCAGGCTGTCTATGTCCTCGCTGGACATGGAGGCAGAGGTGAGCGACCGGTTTATTTCCTCAAGCGTCAGATAACCGTGCTCTTTGCCCAACTCGATAAGATCTTTCAAGGCCTTATTCACTTGCGCCATATTCACCCCTTATATTTTTCCGCTTCCCTTCAACGTTGCCGCGATACTCTGAAGCTGCGCCTGAATATCGCGGGTATCCTGCCCTTTACGCCCCAATTCGGCCAGTGCGGCCCTAAGTTCCGCCTGCCGTCTTTCCAGCCCCGTGCGCCTTATGCGGCGGCACAGTTCCTCAAATGCGCGCATCCTGCCGGCCATTTCTTCCTCGGCCCTGGCCGCGCGCGCGGCCTCGCCCTCCGGCTCCTTCCCCCCCGCAGCGGAAAGACGGCTTGCAGGCTCCGGTTCAACCGCGAGCATCTGCACAAGCCCCTCATATTCCGGTTTCTCCGCGCAAAGGGAACTTATCACTTCCGCGTCCGGGCATCCGCCTTCGCAGACCTTGTTCATGGCGGACAAAAGCGCCGACACCTTGGGAGACAGCCCCACGCCTTCCAGCAGCTTGCCGCAAACAGTGGCAAACGCCGGAGTGCGCACCACCATGCGCAGCAGTTCCCGTTCAGGAAGAGGTATTCCCTCGTCCGGCCGGGACCGGACCGGTCCCTCGTCCTCCCGCGCGGGCCCTGCGGCCGCCGCTATTGCGGGAGAGGAGGCCCGTTGCCTAAGCACGGCCTCGCTTATGGAGAGACGGTCCGCGATAATCCTTATCCAGTCCGCCCGGACAATCGGGTTGGGCTGGACCAGCGCGGTTGGCAGCAGCTCGTCCGCCGCGCGCGCCTTGTCATGGGACGAGACGGGATGCGGAAGAGCCGCCATTACCACGTCGGCATGGAATTCTATTATGTCCTTCGCGCCGGCTATCACCGCGTCGAAGGCTTCCCTGCCGCGTTCCTGCAAAAATTCATCCGGGTCAAGCCCGCCGCCAAGGCTCGCCACCTTTACCTGCAAACCGCCGGTAATCAATATCGGCGCGGCCCTCAGCGCGGCGCGCACGCCCGCCGGGTCCGGGTCGAAAAGCAGGACGACCTGCTGGCAGTAACGCTTTATCAGCCGCGCATGGTCCGGCCCGAAGGCGGTGCCAAGCGGCGCGGCGGCGTTTTCCACCCCGGCCTGATGACAGGCTATCACGTCCATATAGCCTTCGCAGACTATCAGGACGCCCGCGCGCCTTACCGCCTGCGCGCCCTGGGAAAGCCCGAACAGGACCTGCCCCTTTGAAAAGACCGGCGTTTCGGGGGAGTTGAGATACTTCGGCTCGCGGTCGTCAAGAACCCGTCCGCCGAAAGCCACCGTGTCGCCCCTGTGGTTCTGTATGGGGAACAGCACCCGTCCGCGGAAATAATCCCAGACGCGGCCGCCTTCCCCGCGCCCCATAAGGCCGGCCTTCAAAAGCGCCGCGTCGGAAAAACCTTCCGCGCGGGCGGCCTTTATGAAACTGTCCTGCTCCGTATGTGCGTAGCCTATGCGGAATTTCTCCTGCATCGCTGGAGAAAGGTTGCGCCCCTCGAGATATCCGCGGGCGTGCTCCGCATACTTCGCCGACGTCAGCGCCGTCCGGTAATAGCGGACGGCAAAATCTATGGCCCGTTTGATTTCGGCCCGTTCGGCCTCCGCCGGCCCCTGAGGAGCCTGCGGCCGCCACTCAACTCCGGCTTTTTCCGCCAGTTTTTCCCCCGCTTCCGCGAAGGAAATGTTCTCAATCTTCATCACGAAGGCGAAGACATCGCCCCCGGTCTGGCAGCCGAAGCAATAAAAAAGCTGTTTATCCTCGTCGACATGGAACGAGGGCGTCTTTTCCTTGTGGAAAGGACAGCAGGCCTTGTAGCTCCTGCCGGCTTTTTTCAGCGAGGGGACATACTCGCGTATGACCTCTACAATGTTAAGCCTTTCCCTGATGGAGTCTACCGCTGACCTGTCCATAAAAATGGGGCATGCGGCCCCCGCCTGCCTTCCTGTGAAAGCCTGCTAAGGGGCCGCGCCCAATATTTCCTTTGACGTCTAGTAGGAGCGGCGTCTTGCTCTGCGAGCCTTGCGCTGCGCTTCCTGGGATTTCAATTTGCGCTTCACGCTGGGGGTGACGTAAAACTCCCGGCGCTTGATTTCCTTGAGGACGCCGTTTCTTTCGCACTCACGTTTGAAACGCTTCACGGCTTCTTCGATGGATTCGCCTTCGCGAACTTTAACAAATACCACGCTGATTCACCTGCCTTGCGTATTATGGGCTGCCGGCGTTTCCCGCCGGCCCCCGCCGCGTCGGGCGGGGAGATTGACAACGCAAAAACGATTTTGGACCTAGCCCGGAGGCCAGTTCATCCGCCTGCCGCCAAGCAAATGGTAGTGCAGATGGTCCACGGACTGCCCCGCCCACTTGCCAGTGTTGGTGACAAGGCGGAAGCCTTTCTCAAGAGCGTATTTTTTAGCCAGTTCCGCCGCGACAAGCTGTATTTCGCCAAGAAGGGCGGCATCAGCCTTGCCGGCGTCGGCCAGCGAGGCTATGTGCTTTTTCGGAACTATGAGTATATGCGTCGGCGCCTGTGGATTAAGGTCCAGGAAAGCGACAAGATTGTCGGTTTCGTGAACAAGGCGCGACGGCATGTCTTTGCTGGCTATTCTGCAGAAAATGCAATCTGGCATCCCTATGATTTTAGCGGTTTTTGAGAGAACCCGCAACCCCCGCCAAGCATGATTCTATAACGCGGCGGCCTCCACATATTGCAAATAACGGCCATATTTTGGAAAATAAGCGAACCTGAGGATAACAATGACTGCATACAAGGCGTTTGCTCCGAATGTGGAAGTGAACGGAAGGACAGTCCTTTCCGTTCTGGAAGTCATGCCGTTAAGACGGCTGGCGGATGAGATACTGCTTCACAACAAAATCGGCAATCCGAAACCGGAACGCTGGTATCCCCAGCAGGCATGGCTGGACTTTTTCAGGGAGCTGGAAAGCCAGGTTGGAACGGACATACTCTTCAGCATGGGCATGCAAATACCGGCGCATTCGACTTTCCCGCCATCCATAGACTCCATTGTCAAAGCGCTGGCGTCCATAGATATTGCCTATCACATAAACCATCGGAACGGAGAAATAGGGCATTATCGGTTCCTTCAGGCCGGACCGAGGGCCGCGCAGATAATCTGCAACAACCCCTATCCCTGCGACTTCGACCGGGGCATTATAACGACCATGGCCACGATGTTCAAACCGCATGACTCCCCCGGCGTGAAAATAACCCATACCGCGGACGGCTGCCGTAAAAAAGGCGCCGACATTTGCACCTACAACATCGTCTGGTGATATCTTCCGCAATAAATGGAAAAGCCGCCTTGCAGGGCGACCTTTTTCATTTCCCGCGAAAGGTTTTACCAAAAAGATGAAAGGATTCTGACCAGGGAAACCGTGATATTTACGAAAGAATGCAGCAATATGTTCACCGGCAGACTGCGCTCCCGTTCGTAGGCTATGCAAAACAATATCCCCACAACCCCGGTTTGAACAGCCGTCGCTCCATGCACAAGCCCGAAAACAACAGCGTTTATAGCTAATGAAGTTCCAAATGACATGCGCTGGCGGCACCACACATAAAGTATTCGCCTGAATAACGTCTCTTCAAATACCGGTGCGGCAAAACTACCTACAATGTGAAACCAGA
>CAYPTM010000026.1:0-14235 GCA_964413345.1 uncultured Elusimicrobiales bacterium | reverse complement strand
GGGGGGAGAGATAGCCTCGCGATGCTTAACAGCCTGTCCGTAAAGAACCTCGCCATCATAGATTCACTCTCCCTGGACTTCGGGCCGGGCCTCTGCGTTTTTACCGGGGAGACCGGCGCGGGCAAGTCCATAATTATGGAGGCTTTGGGGTTCGCGCTGGGAGAACGGGCCGGTTCGGACGCGGTACGCTCCGGCGCGCAGAAGGCGGAGGTGGAGGCTGTTTTCTCCATGGATTCGGTGCCGAAGGCCCTGCGTAAGAAGCATTCCCTTTCCGGTCCGTCGGTGCGTCTCCGTCGTGAGCTTGACGCCCGGGGACGCAGCCGGGCCTTTATAGAGGGCAGCGCCGTCCCGGTGGCGGACCTGCTTGAGTTCGGCGACAGCCTTGTCGATTTCCACGGGCAGAACGAGCATCAGACCATATTGCGTCCCGCCGTGCAGCTGGACATGCTGGACAGCTTCGCGGAACTGGAAGCTGAGCGCAGGGCGCTTGGCGAAGCCTATGACGCACTTGAACGCGCGCGCGCCGCGCTTAATTCCCTTTCCATGTCCGCCGAGGAGAAGGAACGCCTTCTGGACCTTTACCGCTTCCAGCTTTCGGAGATAGAGGCCGCCGACCTTCGCCCCGGGGAGGACGACGAGCTGGAGGCCATGCTGCCCCGCTTCAAGAACGCGGAGAAGCTGGCCCGCCTGGCTGGCGAGTCCACAGAGCTGCTTTATTCCGGCGAGAATTCCGCCGTCGAATCGGCGGGCAAGGCCATGCGCCTTGTGGAGGAACTGGCCCTTCTGGACCCTTCCCTTTCCGAAACCGCACGCGCGCTGCGCTCCTCTCTGTCGCAGGTGGAGGACTGTTCGCGCGAACTGTCCCACTACAGGGACGCGCTTGAGGCCGACCCCGCCGCGCTGGACCGCATGATGGAGCGGCAGGACAGGATAGCCCGCCTTAAGAAAAAATACGCCCCCGGAATACGGGAGCTGCTCGATTTCGCGGGAACGCTGCGGGGCAGGATAGACGCGCTGGCCTCCACCGACGAAAGGCGGGCCGAGCTGGAGGCCGCGGTTGAAAAAGCGCGCGGCGAACTGCTTGCCCTGGCCGAGGCTTTGCACGACAGGCGCGCCGCCGCAGCGGGCAAACTGTCGGCCCGCGTGCTGAAGGAGATAAAGCCGCTCGGTTTTCCTGAGGTGAAGTTTTCCATTTCCGTGGAGATGGACGAGCAGGACCCGGGCCGCACGGGCGCGGACAGCGTCGATTTTCTTTTTTCGCCCAATCCGGGCCAGCCGCTTAAGTCGCTCAAGGCCATAGCTTCCGGGGGCGAGATGTCCCGCGTGATGCTCGGCCTCAAGACCGTGCTGGCGGCGCAGGACGGGGTCTCCACGCTGGTGTTCGACGAAGTGGACGCCGGCGTGGGCGGCGTGGTGGGCCGCATGGTGGGCGAGAAGATGAAAGCCCTTTCGCGCGGCAGGCAGGTGTTCTGCGTCACGCACCTGGCGCAGGTGGCGGCCTTTGGCGACAGCCATTTCAGCGTCAGCAAGGAAGCGAAGGGACAGGCCACGCTTGTGAGCGTGGAACGGCTCGACGGCAAGGCGCGCGTGGAAGAGATAGCGCGCATGCTGGGCGGGCGCAGGGATTCCTCCCGGGCTGGGCTTACCCACGCCTCGGAGCTGCTGGCGGAGTGCAAATCCGCCGTGCACGGCGGATAGTGGACTTACACAGGTAAACAAATGGAAGAGACAAACGCAGCCCCCGTAGCCGCGGAAGCGCGGACGGAGCAGGCCGGTGAAGCCTGCCGCAAGAAGCCTCTCATAGCCAAGATAGCCATTTTCTACAAGGCCATGGCGGTCATAGTGCCGATTTACGTGCTTGTCATGACGATCGCGCAGTGGACGATGATATTGCGCAGCGGCATGCCCCTTACGGACAAGAACGCCCTTTCCCAGATGCTTGTCGGAACACTCTACAGCGTGGTGGTCGGTCTGGTGGTGGCCTCCCTCTTTTACGCGCTGGCCTGGATTATAGAGCGCCTTTCCGCGCTTGAACCCAAGCACTGAGCGGAACTTGCCGATGAAAAACGCGCGACGCATATTGCTTGCCGCGGTTTTGACCGCGGCCTGCGGCGCGCTTTCGTTTTGCCAGCAGGAACAGCCTCCAGTTTCCGGGCCGGAATTCGCGGCGGCCTCCCTGGGCTTCGCCGCGGGCGAGGGGGTCGCGCCGGCGTCGGCTGACGCGCTGTCCGAGTTCTTCCTGTCCGGCCTGGTTTCCGACGGGCGGCTGACTCTCGCTCCGGCCGACAGGCTGCGCGACGCCTATCAGGGCCCGGCACCCTCTTGCCGGGATTCCCTGTGCGCCAGGGGCGCGGGCGCTAAATTGTCCGCGGCCTACATATTCTCCGGCGAAGTGTCGGTTATAAAACCATCATCTTCTCCTGTCGAGGGACAGGAGCCTCCAGCCTCGCTGCTTGCCTCCCTGACGCTGCATATACTCGAGGCGAGGGAGGGCGGCTTCGAGAAAACCATTTCCACGCAATGCCCCCCGGGCGAGCTGCCATCCCGCATCTCGGCGCTGGCGGCGGAGGCCGCTTCCGTGGTGGAAGCGGCGCGGCGTTCTCCAGCTCCGGCGGCAGCGACTCCCGTAGTGCCTCAGGCAGCCGTTCCTCCTCCGGTTGCGGTGGAACCTGTGCCGGCGGAGCCGCCTGCCGCGCCTCCGGCTCCAGTTCTGCAGGGCTTTACGGAGGCCGAGCTTAAACAGGCTGCGCTGAACCCCGCGTCGAGGCCGAGGTTCGTGTCCGCGCCTCCGCGGAAATATCCTTTTGGCGGGGCATACGGCATCAGCGCAAACTGGCCCGGCCTCGGCCTGCGCTGGAGTCCGGACGATAAATTCATGTTCGAGGGCAAGGCGCAGTTCGCCACCAACAACAGGGTTGCCGGCGCGCGCGCGTTCGCCCTTTTCCCGGAACTGGCCGGAACCGACAAACTGGTTCCGTATGCCGGAGCGGATTTCGAATGGGTATTTTCCAGTTATCTCAAGGGCGGCTTCACCGGCGGTCTGTTCGCAGGTGCAGAGTTCATGTTCACAAGGACCATCGGCATCGGTTTAGACACTGGTATTTATTACGTGCGGGTGTGGAACGAGCACGGCAATGAAAACGATATCGGCATAATTTTCAATTCGGGCATCACCTGGTATTTCGGGAAATGACTATGAAAGGAATTTTCAAAACCGCCATTCTCTCCGTTTCCCTGCTCCTGTGCGCGGCGGCGGGGCGCGCGTTCTTTGTTTCCTTCGGTACTGTCAACGGAACCAGCAAGGTGATACAGAAGGGCCTCGACAACGGCAAGCTGCGGCCCAAGCTTCAGCCGCCGGCGTCGCCGTCCATAACCGGGCCTTCCGTCGGCGGCGTAGACACCGTCTTTTCGTTCTCCGCCACGGCGTCTGACCCAGCCGGCAAAACGCTTCGCTACGGCTGGGACTGGGACGGCAATGGCTCCATAGATGAATGGAGCGGGTTCCTTCCGTCCGGCACGGCCGATTCCCGACAGCACGCTTTTGCCGCCATAGGGACTTATTCCATCAGGGTCGTCGCCTCCAACAGCGATGGCGCGGTTTCCACGCAGGTTTCCTACCCGTTCCAGTGCGTGGCCAACAACCCTTTCACTCCCGCCGCGCCCACGGGACCCTATTCCGGGCTGATAAGCACGCAGTACACCTTCACTGCCGTCACCACCGACCCCGACCTCAACGCCATCCGCTATGGCTGGGACTGGGACGGCGACGGCACGGTGGATGAGTGGTCCTCCTACGTTCCAAACGGCACGGCTGACGCGCGGCCCCATTCCTATCCGCTTGCCGGAACCTACAGCATCAAGGTTCTTGCCGAAGACCTTGGCGGATTGCGTTCGGCGTTTTCACCCGTCAAGAGTTTCCAGGTCACATACGGCAACCCCGCGAAGCCGCTTCTGTCCGGTTCGTCAAGCGGAGGAGCTGGCGTCTCCTATCCTTTCCAGGCCTGGGCCACCGACCCCGCCGGGCTTCAGGTAAAATACGGCTTTGACTGGGATGGCGATGGCACTGTGGACGATTGGACGGCCTTCATGGCTTCCGGTTCCACCGGCACTGTATCCCACGCCTTCAGCGCGGGCACCTATTCGGTTTACGTCCGGGCCAAAAACAGTTCCGAACTGGAAAGTCTCGTGTCCGACGCTTTCCCGTATACGGCGGTGTCGGCCCAGCCGTCCGCGCCGATCTATGTTTCCGTTCCGACAAACGGCTCTCGCGGGCAGGTGCTGTCCTTCTCCGCGAATGGGAACGACCCCTATCTTCAGAACGTTCAGTTCGGCTGGGACTGGGAGGGTGACGGCGCGGTGGACGAGTGGTCTTCCCTTGTCGTTTCCGGTTCCACGGACACCCGCTCTCACACTTATTCTTCCACCGGAACCTATATCGTGGGCCTGCATTTGAAGAACGCGCTCGGGCTCGAGGCCGCATCCGTTTCCAGCGCAACGCTGAGCATTACGGCGTTGAGCACAACTACAATTTCGTATGAAGCCGGAGGTGTAAGTTCTCTGTCTCTTGCGCTCAATTCATCCGGGTTACCGCGAGTTGCTTATTCTAGTGGCACTGCCGTAGCTTATGCCTCGTGGAACGGCGTTTCTTTCTCGACAGAAATTGTAAGGCCTTATGGCGGAGATTTGTCGCTGGCTATGGATGCTTCCTCTCTTCCGCATATAGTTGTTTCTTCGGCTGGTGCCGAAACTCTTAATTATTACAGTACCAGCGGAGGCTGGAGCGAAACCGTTATTGCAAACGGAGTCAAACCACGTTACGTCTCCATGGCTTTTGACGGTGCCGGGAATCCCCATGTAGCTTACTACGATGAAGTCGCCAATACAGTTGCGTACGTGTATCACAATGGTACCGCATGGCAATCTCCGGTTACCGTTTCTACACAGGTTGTCTACGCCCAGTTCACGGATATTTCCATTGCAATGGCGGGGACGGATGATGCAAGAATCGTCTACTACGACACTCTGGATGCTGTCATGAAGTATGCGCAGGGCGGCTCAGGCGGTTTTACCAATCCACCTGTCGCCATTTCAACAACTCCCGCAAAGTATTGTTCTCTGGCGATTGATTCGTCCGGTGGAATGCATGTTGCTTATTCCACTGCCACTATCAGTGTACCAAGCAGTGCCGTTTATATCGCCTCTTGTACCGCCTCTTGTACCACGGCCACGAATTGGAGTAGAGAACGAGTTGGCACTACGTCAAATGCGCAGAATGTGTCGCTGGCTGTTTACGGTACGACACCGAAGATTCTCTATTACGATACGGCGTTGTCTGCCCCGGTTTATGGGGATAGGTCTTCCGGTTCCTGGTCTCTTTACCCCATAGAAACCTGTGGAAGTTCCGCAGGTCGTGTGGCGCTCTCTCTGTATGGTGGCAATCCCAAAGCCGCCTATTACTGTACGTCCGACAGCACGCTGAAACTGGCGTATTAGCTCGTTTTTAATAAAGCGGACCATAGGGCCTATTAATACAATAGGCCTTATACGTCCTTGACTGCCTTTTGCCTACTTTCTAAGCTATTTATATATATTATTGTCCCGGAGACTAAGATGCGGGCAGTCACTCCTTTTGCCTTCTGGATTAGAACGTCGCTGACCGCGGCGTTATTGCCGCTTCTGTCCGTTTTCTCCCATGCCGCGCCCAATTCCATTTCAGCCGGGTTCAAAGCCAGTGCCGTGGAATACGTTACCGCGTGCGGTGCCGGCGGTGACAAAAACGCCTGCATAGACGACTGCTTCCAGAAACTGCGTGATAAAGCCCGCGTGGCTGAAAGGTCCTGGTGCGTGGAAGCTTATGAAAGGACTTATTCCGGGACAACCACCGGACCGAAGCCGCAGACTGGCCCCGGCGGCAATGTCCCCGGTTCCCACCATCTTCATACCCCCCAGGGCAACGCCAATAACACTACGGGTTCCAACACGACAGGCAACCCTTCCACCGTCAATGCGCCCGTGGTTATAGGCGGCAACAATTCCACCGTTACCCCTTCCGGCTCCAAGCCGCCTGCCGACCCGGCCGTTGACTCCATGAACGGGCGCATAGACAACGGGGAGTTCCTCGGTGTTTCGCTGGAGCAGTTCCTGCGCAATCTTTTCCGTTCCGGCCTCACGCCGGAACAAATGGAGAAGATACGCTCTCGCGCGGAAAAGAACCCGACGCTGTTCAAGCAGGAGACCACGCCGGGGCAGCGCATTCTGCCCCCTACGGAAGGCGACCAGCCCAAGAACGGGGTATCCCAGGCAGACCTTGACCGCACCACCGGCCCCGGCAAGGATTTCCTGTCGCAGAAAGGCATTTCAAAAGACAACGTTGCCGACCGTCTCGGCATTGACCCAAGCGCCATAAAGGCGGCTGATTTTGACAGCGTAAAGGCCCCCTCCAAGGGCGGCCCGGTAGTTGTGGGCGGCAATTTCTCCATAACCGAACTCGCTTCCCGTTCCTCGCGCGGCACGCCGGTCAACGCCGGGGGGTACGACCGTTCCCGCCCCTCCAAGCTGGCTCAGGAGACACAGAAGCTGCAGTCGGCCGAGGACAGCCGCCAGGCCCTGTACTTCGCCCAGCAGGCGGGGAACAAGATGAACCTCGGCGACTATGATGGGGCGGTCAAGGACGCCACGCTCGCGATTTCCAAGAATCCCGCCAATTCGGGAGCCCTGCTCCTGCGCGCTGCGGCCTACAATCACCTCGGCAGATTCGACGAAGCTGTGGCCGATGCCGACAGCGTCCTCCGCCTTCAGCCGGCCAACGCCTCGGCTTACAATATCCGGGCCTGGGCCCTTGCGCAGAAAGGCAATTACAAGGAGTCCTACGCCGACGCCTCCAAGGCCATAGAACTGGACCCCGGAATCGCCTCCGCGTATTTCAACAGAAGCCAGAGCGCCGAAAAGCTGGGCGATTACCGCCGCATGCTGGAGGATCTGCGCGAGGCTTCTAAACTGGATTCCTCATACGAGGCGAAGCTGGCCGACGCTTTCAGCCGTTACGGTGACAAGGTGCCCGGTTTTGAATACAGGGGCGCCGCGTTCCCCCAGGCCGGACAGTCCGCGCGGGGGGATTCCCCGGAGCAGGGTGGACAGCAGGGCGATGGCACCAACTGGAAGAAGGTCTACCTTGTGCTCGGCGGTCTGCTGGTCGGCGTGGTTATTCTCATGCAGATACTGAAGGCCACGGCTCCGCTCCCCAAAACGCAGGCCCACACCTCCGCGATGAGCCAGTACCTGATACTGCGCCAGATAGGGGAAGGCGGAATGGGCGTCGTTTACGAAGGCTATGACAAGACGCTCAAGCGCAAGGTGGCGCTTAAGCGAATGCGCACCGATTTCGCCATGAGCGACGCGGCCCGCGACCAGATACTCAACGAGGCCCGCACCGTCGCGTCCCTGCACCATCCGAATATCGTCGAAATATACACGCTTTTCGAGGAAGGGGGCGACCTCTGCCTCGTGTTCGAGCTGATAGAGGGCCACACCCTCGGCACCCGGCTGGAAAAGTTGGGCCGCATGTCCTGGCAGGAAGCGAGGCCGGTATTCGAGTCCATCTGCAAGGCCCTCGCCTACGCGCACAACAACGGTGTCATCCACCGCGACCTGAAGCCTTCCAACATCATGATAACCAGCGACGGCACGGTGAAGGTCATGGACTTCGGCGTGGCCAGGCAGGAGGAAGCCTCCGGCAAGGGCACCAAGACGATTTCAGGAACTCCGGCCTACATGTCCCCGGAGCAGCAGCGCGGGTACGTCCGCAAGGAATCGGACATCTACTCCCTTGGCGTGTGCCTGTACGAAGTCCTCACCGGCTATGTGCCGTGGGAGCTGGAGGGGTACGAGCCCGGCAAGAACAAGGTCATCCCGCCGTCCAAGGCCGTGCCTTCCCTGCCGGTTGAGGTGGATGCCCTTGTGGAAGCCGCCCTCCGGGACGACCCGGACAAGCGCATAAAGACACCGGCGCAGTTCATGGAAATGCTGCAGGCCATAGGCTAGCAGACGGATTTTAAGTCGCAAATTAACGAGAGGTTATTAAAATACTATGACAGTCAGAGTGAGATTCGCCCCTTCCCCGACAGGCAACTTGCATATAGGCGGCGCCAGGACCGCTTTGTTCAACTGGCTTTTCGCCAGAAAGATGAAAGGCACATTCATGCTGCGCATTGAAGACACCGACGAGCTCCGCTCCACCGCCGAATCGGTGAAGGCCATTTTCGAGGGCATGAAGTGGATGGGGCTGGACTGGGACGAGGGCGCCATGCCGGACGGCACCGACAAGGGCTCTTACGGCCCCTACTTCCAGGCCGTGCGCGCCCATAACGGGGTGTACAAGAAATATGCCGACCAGCTTATCGCCGAGGGCAAGGCCTACCACTGCTACTGCACGCCGCAGGAGCTGGACGCCGAGCGCAAGCGCGCAGACCTCGAAAAGCGCCCCTACCGCTACGACGGCCGCTGCCGCCGCCTTACCGCCGAGCAGAAAAAGGCCCTCGAGGCCGAAGGCCGCCGGCCCGTCGTCCGCTTCCATATTCCCGAGGAGGGAACCACCGAGTTCCACGACCTCATCCGCGGCGACCTCAAGTTCGAGAACAAGCTGCTTTACGACCTTGTCATCGTCAAGGCCTCGGGTTTCCCGACCTATAATTTCGCCTGCGTCATAGACGACCACCTGATGGACATTACCCACGTCATTCGCGGCGACGATCACATCTCCAACACGCCTATGCAGATAAACATCTACAAGGCCCTGGGCTGGAAGCATCCCGAGATGGCCCACCTGTCCATGATACACGGGCAGGACGGCACCAAGCTTTCCAAGCGCAACGGTGACGTGGCCGTGGGCGATTACGCCTCAAAGGGCCTGCTCCCGCAGGTGATGCGCAACTATCTGGCCCTGCTCGGCTGGTCCACTTCGGACTCGCAGCAGATTTTCGCCAAGGGCGAGCTGGAGGAAAAGTTCGACATCTCCGGCTGCCAGAGGAATCCCGCCAAGTTCGACCTGGTGAAGCTGTCCTGGATGAACGGGGAATACCTTCGCGCCATGTCCCCCAAGGAGCTGGTGGAGGCCGCCATGCCTTTCATAAAGGCCGCGCATGTGGCTGAAGGGGCCGACCCCGCCTTCCTTGAAAAGGTCATCTGCCTGGAGCAGGAGAAGTACAAGCTCCTTACGGAGATACCGCACCTGATAGAGTTTTTCTTCACGGACAAGCCGGTTTTCGACCAGAAGGCGCTGGACAAGGTCTTCAAGAAGCCGGAGGCCCGCCGCGTGCTTGAAGGCATGGCTAAGGTTTACGAGACGATTCCCTCCTTTACTGAAGCCGAACTGGAGAAGGCCGCCCGCGAGTTCGCCGCGGCCAACACGCTGAAGGCCGGGCAGATTTTCCATCCCGTGCGCGTGGCGGTCAGCGGGCGCACCGAAGGGCCGACCCTTTTCCGGATGCTGGAGTACATGGGCCGGGAAAAGGTTGTGGCGCGGATGCGCGCCGCCGTGCCGATGTGCGCGGAAGCCGCGGTCTGAAGCAGGTTTGAAAACGGTGGCGGGCGCCGTCCTGAAAGGGCGGGCCCGCGGGGCGGGGCGGGTTACATTTTCTGAAAAAGCGGGCTAAATGAAATACTGGATATCAATCGGCGGGGACATCAAGGGGCCATACAAGCCGCAGGAACTGCTTGGCGCTCCCTTCTTTCACCCGGGCATGCTGGTCTGTCCTGAATCCTCCCTTGGGGAAAGCGGGGAGGACTGGCGCTGCGCCGATGCGGTTGAAGATATCTCTTTCCTTATGAAGGGCGGTGCCGCCCCCGCGGACAGGGAACTCGCTGGCGAACCGCTCCAGCCCGAAACGGAGATTGACGAAGAAAGCCTCCCGGAAGCGCCCGATAATTCCGGCCCATCCGGCGAGGAAGACATAAAACGTTATCTGGCGGGACTGGGCATATCATCCGGTTCCATCCCCTCTGTTTCCGAAGAGGAGGCCGACTCCTGCGCCAGGGCTTCCGTGTCCGACACCGAAATAGAGGAACTTGAGGAGGAGGCGGACGGCCTGAAGGCCGCTTCGCCTTCCGCGCGCGCCCGCAGGCCTGTTCCGGAACCCTCGCGCGGGGCTGATATTCCCGTCACGGAACTCAAGCTTCCGCGCAGCCTGGGCCAGCTTGAACCCGCGTGGCTGGCCAGCCTTGAGATGAACGAGGTCATACAGACGCTTTCCGCCTCGTCTGAAAATTTCACCACCCGCAACGACGAGGAGGAAACCACCCTCGCCCTGTCCGAACTGGATTTCCCCGTGCGCAGGCGGCTGTCTCCCGAATACGACGAGTATGCCGAGGAGACACGCTCCCGTTCCGCGCGCCGCCGCAGGCCGCGCCGCATGGCCCGTTACGAAGAGGATTACGACGACGCCGGGACCAGGCCGCTGGAGAGCTGGGAAGAAGCGCCCCGGCAGTACGCTTATCCGGAGGACGAAACCTTTCAGCAGCCGGAAGCCGCCGTCCAGCCTTTCCCGGCGCAGGAAGCCCCCGCCGCGCAGCAGCCGGTGGAAGAACAGCTTGTCGCTGAACAGCCCGCCCAGCCGGCGGCTGAAGAAATTCCATCGCAGGAAGCGGCTCCCGCAGATGAAACCGCGCCAGTTCAGGAACCGGTTGCTGAAACCCCGGTCCAGGAAGAGCCCAAGGCCGCCGAAACGCCGGAAGCCGCCAAGCCGGAGGAGGCCGCTTCCGCCCCGTCGGCGGAAGCCCAGCCCGCCCCTCAGGCGGCGGAACCCGCCGGCGCGTCCACGGAGTCGGCTGTCTCCTCGCGCCTGAACATATCGGACACCGAAGTAGGGGAACTCTCCGGCATAGGCAAGGTTGTTCTGCCCGGGGGGGACACCTCGGGCCGCGCCTCGCCCCTGCCTGAAACATCCGGCATTAATCTGGGCAAGCTGCCGGACGCCAATATTTCGATGCGTGGCAACGCGATGTCAACGCAGTCCGGCCGCCTGCCGCAGAAGCAGCAGCCCGCGGCCCAGCAGCAGGCCAAACCGGTGCAGACGCAGCGTTTCGCTGCTCCGGCGCAGGCGGCCCAGCCTGGATTCGGGCTTCCACCGGTTCAGTCTGTGCCGCAAAGGGTCAACACGTTCTCCCAGCCCGGACCGCAGCAGCGCACTGTTTCCAAGGGCCCGAATATCTCGCAGCGCAGCCAGGTCAGCGGTTTGAATATAGCCGACACTCAGAGCGTGCGTCTTTCTTTCCCGGGTGGCGGGGCCCCCGCCACCATGCAGCCTCAGCAGCAGGCCACGTCTCCCCACAATACCACGGCCAACAGCAAGGAAACCGCCGTCGTCGCCGGGCACATACGTGCCGCCCAGCCCACCATAGCGGCCGAACCCGCCAAGCCCCGCAAGAAAGGGCTGAAGCCGGTCGTGCTTTTCGGTTTCCTGGGCATATTCGTCATCGTCGCGGCGGTCGGCATCATGATCCTCCTTAAGGCTGTCCAGAAGGACGAGAGCAAGGAAGCGGCCCAGCAGACCGCGGACGTTTCCGCCGGCAAGGGCGACGCCAAGTCCGGCCAGTCCCCGCAGGGCGCGGCGAGCCCGTTCCCCCAGCAGGGGCCCAAGCCGGTCATAACTCCGCAGACGCCGGAACAGCAGTCCGGGGCGCAAACCCCGGCGGCTTCCCCGGCGGCGCAGCAGCCCGCGCCTTCGGAGACGTCAGCCTCTCCTTCCCGGCCCGGAGGGCAGATGTCGGCGGTCATGGTCAAGGCTATCGATATAGTCAAGCAGCACGACCTGGGCGGAGGCAAGGGAACCATAGAGCAGTGGTTCCAGAACTCCTTCCAGAGCGCGGAAAACGTGGGCGTACAGGCCAACTGGAAGGCGCAGCTTCTTAACGGCGACTCTTACATGGTCACCTATACCAATATGCGCCCGCGCTCGGAGCCTCTGGTCTATCAGTTCGAGGTGGACGTGACCAAGGGCGTCATTCTGCGCGGCGTGAACAACGAGGCCAGGGCATTGTTCGCGGAATCACAGCCGGACGATTCCTCCGCCACCATACGCAGACCCAAGGGCGCGGCTTCCCGTCCCGTGAAGAAACAGCAGGCCGCGGCGGTGGACGCCGGTGCGGACGACGCGAAGCCGGTTACGGTCAAACCCGCAAGGAAACCCCGGCGCAAGGCGGCCGTGGTGGAAGACGTGAACGACCAGCTCCCTTTGCCCGAGGAATCGCCGTCCGATGAGCTGGAGTAGGGCATGGTAACAGATATGTTACAATGTAGCAGGTCAGGTGACGGAACTCTTTATTATATATAGCGGCGGCACAGTGTCTGAGGAGACAACCCATGGTTACGATGAGTGAACTTTTCGTTATGATGCACGAGAAAAACGCGTCGGATCTGCACCTTACCGCTGGCGCGCCCCCCACTCTGCGCATAAACGGCGAGCTTGTGCCGACCGAATTCGAGCGCCTTAACGGCGACGCCGCACAGGCGCTTATCTTCTCCCTGATGAGCGACACCCAGCGCCAGCGTTTCGAGGCCACAAACGAGCTCGATTTCGCCTTCGGCATAAAGGGCATGGGCCGTCTGAGAATGAACGTATACCGCCAGCGCGGGCTTATCGGCGCGGCCATCCGTTCCATTCCCGCCCGCTACAAAACTTTCGAAGAACTCAATCTGCCGCCGATAGTTTACGACGTGATGAAGCTGAAAAAGGGCCTCATCCTGGTCACCGGTCCCACCGGTTCCGGTAAATCGACCACGTTGGCGTCGATGATTGACTACCTCAACGAGCATTTCTGCCACCATATCGTCACGGTGGAAGACCCCATCGAATACGTCCACACGCACAAGAAGAGCATCATCAACCAGCGCGAGGTGGGCGCCGATACGGAAACCTTCACGTCCGCGCTGCGCCACATTCTCCGCCAGGACCCCAACATCATACTGGTGGGCGAAATGCGCGACCTTGAAACCATACAGGCCGCCCTCAACATCGCGGAAACCGGCCACCTGGTGTTCGCCACACTGCACACGGGCGACGCGGCCCAGACCATCAACCGCATCATCGACGTTTTCCCGCCGCATCAGCAGGAGCAGATACGCGTTCAGCTTTCCTTCGTCCTGCAGGTGGTGCTGGCGCAGCAGCTTGTCACCGCTGCTGACGGGCACGGGCGCTGCCTCGCGGCGGAAGTGCTGGTCGTCACCTCGGCCATCCGCAACCTTATCCGCGAGCAGAAAGTGGAACAGATGCTTACCGCCATGCAGACCGGCGGCAAGTACGGCATGGTCACCATGAACCAGGCCCTCGCCGACCTTTACATCAAGCAGAAGATAACCTATCAGGAGGCGGTCAACCGCTCGTCCGATCCGGAAGACCTCAAGAAGTACCTGCAGCGGGGACTGTCGAACGTAAGCTAAGGTATTGCCATGCAATTTACCTACAGGGCCAAGGACGCCTCTGGCAAGACGATTGACGGCTTCATAGAGGCGGCGGACCAGAAAACCGCCACCGACCGCATCCGCGGCATGAAGCTGACCCTTGTCGAGATAACGCAGAAGCAGTCCGGCGGGTTTTTCTCCAAGCTGAACCCGTTCAAGCCCAAGGTAAAGTCGAAGGAGATTGTTATTTTTTCGCGCCAGCTGTCCACGTTAGTGGCGGCTGGCGTTCCTCTTGTGCAGGGCCTTTCCATATTGGAACAGCAGGCCGAAACGCCCCTCTTCCGCATCACCCTGTCCCAGCTTAAGGCCGACATCGAATCCGGCATGGGCATAGCCGACGCCATGAAGAAGCATCCCGCCGCGTTCGACACGCTTTATGTCTCCATGATACGCGCGGGCGAAGTCGGCGGCATTCTGGACACCATATTGGAACGCCTGTCCGCCTATCTGGAATCGGCCGACGCTCTCAAAGCCAAGGTCAAATCCGCCATGATGTACCCCATAGTAGTCGGCGGCATAGCCAGCGTGGTCACCGTGTTCCTGATGATTTTCGTCATCCCGACGTTCAAGAACATCTTTTCCAGCTTCAAGGCCGAACTGCCCTATCCCACAATGGTGGTCATAGGCATATCCGACTTCATGAAGGGCAACGTTGCCGTTGTCATCGGCGTGCCCATCATCCTTTATTTCGCGCTGAAGAAATATTACAAGACTGAAAGCGGCCATACGCAGATAGACACCCTTCTGCTGAAACTGCCCGTGTTCGGCGAACTTCCCAAGAA
>CAYPTM010000025.1:0-14362 GCA_964413345.1 uncultured Elusimicrobiales bacterium | reverse complement strand
TGATGGAGCTGATGGACACCGTGCCGGGCAAGCAGCTGGACGCCGAGATAAGGGGCGCGCTGGCCGGCGTGGAGGGGATAAAGGCAGTGGAGGAGATCCACGCGCACCGCTTCGGTCCCCATTTCATGGTCAACATAAAGTTCTGCGTGGAGGGCTCGCTGCCCGTGAAGGACGGCGACCGCATAGCCACCCTGGCCGAGAAAACCCTCTACGAGAAATTCCACCACATCCGCAAGATCTACACCCACTACCACCCCGACAAGCGCTAGGCCCTTTGCCCCTGTTTTTCCCAATGAAACCGTGGTAGAATATAGGTAGAAGTATTGTTCTTTGAGAACCCATTTGTCGTAAGATCTGCACTCCTCCAAGGAGGGGTTCAGCGAGCGTTTCGCCTAGAGGCAAAACGCGAGCGACGACGAAACGGGGAACCTGGGTTCCCCTTGTAGAGCACCGGGCCCGCACCTTGTAGGGCCCGGCGTTAGTCGCCCTGAGCGCGAAGCGCGAGGGGTGCGATAATGGGGGTGAATAGGTTCGACGTGAACTTGTTCTGCAGGATCAGCAGGCCATGGTTGACCAGGCCATGTAAAACAGGGTCAAAAAAACAAAAGCCAACTCCAACGAGCTGGCCTGGGCGCACGCCTAAGTGTGCCTCGCTTATAGTCTGCCCGCCTGAGCGGACTGTACTGCGTTAAATTCAGGCTGCTGTCGCCGGGGGCGCGCTTCGTCCCGCGGCGGCTTAAGACAACACGGAGCTTGTCCGGTTCTTGCCGTCCCGAGTTTAGACCGGACGAGACACATTCGGGACTAAGCCTGTAGCGGTTCCTGCAAGCGGTTTACGGACCCGGGTGCGAATCCCGGCACCTCCACCAATTTGGAGTTTCTGCATTTTTTTCTTTTTTTCCGGCCGGCCGGCAAAGAAAATTATGCAGAATTCTCCAATGATTTTTGTATTCAAACGCGATTTTTTTATCGCGCAGCCGGAAGTGCGAACCGGTTTTTTTGACAAAATCCCGGATTTCTTCCGGTTTTCCCTTCTCAGCCAGCTCTCCGACGTGAGAAGCCTCCGCAAAAAAGTCTATGACTGGTGTGAACCGGTCATAGTCTTTTTTGCGGCAAACATCGAGTTTCTCCTGAATTGCCTTCTTTTCCCCGATAAGTTCCGCCTTCTTTATGGTGTATTCGTCCTGCGTCAGCCGGCCGTTCAGGGCCAGGTCCAGCAGGGCGTCCAGCTTGCGGGCCAGCGGCTCCAGGCTGTCCTGTAGTTCCTTTACGACCGCGCTCCCGGCCTGGGCTGATTCGGACTTTTCCTTTTCAAGGTGGGCGATTATTTCTGAGGCCCAGGCCGAACAGAGGGCCACCCCTTTGATCTCCTCGCGCAGTTGCAGCTCTATATCCGTCTCGCGTGAAAACCGCTGCGAACATGGGCCTTTGCGCTTTGAGCAGTGCATATAGCTGCGCCCCTTCTTGAACTCCATGGTAATACAGCAGCCGCACTCGCCGCAGCGGAACATGCCCCGGTAGACGAAAGGCTTTAGGCCTGGCGTCTGCGGCTTGCTCTTGGAAAGCATCACCTCCTGGCATCGGTCGAAGAGCTTCTTGGAGATCAGCGGCGGGTGCGTACCCTCGTATGTGTCGCCTTTGTATTTGAGGAGGCCGTAATAGATGTGGTTCTTGAGGATATGCTGGTAGTTCGATGTGGTCAGGGTCTTGTTCTTTTTGCCCATGAGGCCAAGCCCGTTTATCATGTTTCTCACTTGCGCTATGGGATAGTTGCCGGTGGCGTAAAGGTCGAAGACCTTTTTTACTAGAGGCGCTTTTACCGGGTCCGGCAGAATGGTGCGCAGATTCTTGTCGTTCAAGTAGCCGAGCGGCGCCCAGCCCGGCCAGACCCCGTTGCGGAGTTTCTGTCGTATGCCGCGCTTTATGTTTTCCGAGAGATTGTCCACGTAGTACTTACTCTGGCCGAAAGCGATGGAAAGCATGAACTTGCCCTGCGGCGTAGGGTCGAACCAGAAGGTGGGGAACTTAAGGGCGGTTATCTTGCCTGTGTCCACCAAATAGACAATTTTGCCGCCGTCCACACTATTCCTCGCCAGGCGGTCTGGGTGCCAGGCGACTATGCCCTGGGCAGCGCCCTGCTCCATGGCGGCTACCATCTCGTTGAAGATCTCGCGGCCTGGTTCCTTGGCGGTTTTGCTCTCGATGAATTCTTTGACGATTATGAGGTTCTGCTTTAGGGCGAACTCGCGCAGCTCGGCGAGCTGCGCCTCTATGGAAAGTATCTGCCGGTCCGGCTCGTCAGTGGATTTACGGGCATAAAGGAAATACCGCATGTTCTGGTTTTGCATAAGGGCACCCTTACCTTGCGCTTCAGGCCGCTTGGCTTGTAAAGCGAAGCCGGCCTGAAGGGCCTATCTGATTTCCGCAAAGCTATTCGGCACGGCTCGGCTCAGCAGAGCGGAGCCGGGACGAATTGCGTATAAATCTGTCCGCCTCTTCTCTCTGCCCGCAAGTACGCCTTGGCTTGAGCACAAGCGAAGGCGGTCTTGCGGTCCCCGGGAAAAAACGGGTCGCTCTTCCGGCTGCGCGATAAAAAAATCGCGTTTGAATACAAAAATCATTGGAGAATTCTGCATAATTTTCTTTGCCGGCCGGCCGGAAAAAAAGAAAAAAATGCAGAATCTCCAAATTGGTGGGGGCTGTTGGTCGAAGTTAGACGCTTCTTCGACGAACACCCAGATGGGATCGAATGAGTCCCGAGCTTATCCGCGAGATGTCGTCGCAGGCGTGGCCACTGCGCGGCCCGCACTGCTCCTTGCCTCTAGGAAGTGGGTCCGCAGGCTCGCCCACACGCCGGCCCATTGGTGGGCCGGCTGCGGGCTCGCTCTGCTCCACCATAAGGAGTCCTGCTCTTAAACAGCATTAAAATTATTCCCCGCGCGCATAAATCTTCGCTGTTGAAAGATGCGGTGTCCCAGTTGGCGACGTTTATTCTGCGAGATAAATCAGCGCTTTTTTAAAGCGGCAAGGCGTTTCTGGAGTTTCGCTTTCAGCGCGGCATCATCGGTTGCGGTAATCGCCGCCCGGTAGTTCGAGGCTGCCCATTCGGAGTTGCCAGATTTCTCCTGGCAATAGGCAAGCCCGGAGTAGGCGTTGGCGACGTCTTTGCCGCGCAGATTGTTCTTCTTGGCCGTCTTCACTGCTGCGGAGTAGAACTTTTTCGCCCTCGTGCAGTTGCTTTGTTTTACGAGGATCAATCCTTGCCGTTCAAGAATATGTGTCTGTCTTTTGTCTTCCGGAGGGATAGATTCTGAGGCTTTGCCATACCAAGCGAAAGCACTGCTCAATTCATTGTTTTCAAGATCTTCTTGCGCGTTCTCAAGGAAGGTTTCATAGGTCCCGGCAATGGATGGGGGCGGGGGCACAATCTCCTCTTCGCGCGCGGGTTCAGGGGCCTCTGTAACCTCAGCGGGGGTAATTTCGGGGGGTGTGTAGTTGGAGCGGGACGGAGATGTTATTGCGGCGGGCTCACGTTCTTTCCCAAACCTGATCGCTAACGATATTCTGTGTGTGTCTCCGAGGTCCCCGAATGGCGAAAATGCGTAGTCTAGGGAGAATTTTAGAAGGCTTAACCCTAATCCGGCGGTAATTCCGGGGCCGGCATTCTTGGACCTCCCGCTATTGTATCCGAATCGGATAAACGCGCTGGCGCTGGTTGCCAGATCGAATTCGCCTTCCGCTCCGAGTGCATAAGAGACGTCGGCTTCACCGAGTTTTTGAACTTCTCCGGAGAGCCAATATTTATCCAGGGCCCGATATGCCGCACCGCCTCGGTATATTCGCGGGAGGTCGAACTCCTCCTTGTATATCTTCATCTTTCCGCCGAGGTTCTGCGCCGCCGCGCCGAATCTGAAGTTGCCGTGGGTACTCATTAATCCGACGTCGCCGGCATAAGCTGAGCCCTTTTCACTATAGGCTTCCTGCGTAATCATTTTTACAAAGCAGCCCGCGATGATGTTCTTTTCTATAAGCGAGACGCCGCCACCGTACATGGCGTCGAGTGAATTGAAAGTTCCCGTCTTATTGCCGTCGAGGTCGTAGCTCGGCATCATGGGGCTCAGGAGCGCGGAAAAACCGGCGAAATATGTGAGTTTATCCGAAACCGGGTGCACATATGAGATTTGTTCGGCATTGAGTTCTTCTATCCACTGGTTGTGAGAGAGGAAAATCTCGGCTTTGCGCATAAGCGCTGGGCCGGCCGGGTTATAGAATACGCCCGAGGCATCGTCTGCGATCGCCGTGAACGCGCCTCCCATGGCGGAGGCTCTTGCCCCGGAGTCGATTTTAAGGAAAGGCGAAGCTTCGGTGCCTACAGCGCCGAATGCCAGCGAGGGGGAGAGGGCCAGGAGCGATAAGATGAGTAGAGACGGTTTCATATGCCGCTACCAGAAGACGTAAAATTTCCCGGTCCCCTTTCCGGAATTGGCGGTTTTTACCAGATAGATATACAAACCGCTGGCGACTTTCTCTCCTTTGTCGTTCTTCCCGTCCCAATAAGGCATATGAACTAGGCCATGGCCTTGCTTTAGCGTGCGTACCAGTTCGCCGGCGGTGTTGTAGATATAAACCTTGATATCAGTAGCGGTTGCCGGTATACCGGAAATTGTTATGAAATTAGTGGAGTTGAAATATATGGGATTCGGGTACGCCTTTAAACCTTTCAGGGTCATGTCTGGCGCGTTCTGGGACACAAAGAGTAGGGCGGCTTTCGCATCCACTATTCCGGCGCCGCAGATCGATGTGTTGCAATCTGTGCCGGTACCTGTCGGGAAGTTTCTGGCGGTAGCCTTCAGTATCGCTGAGATCTGCGCCGGAGACAGGGAAGGGTTAATGGAGACCATTAGCGAGGCTATCCCCGCCACATGCGGAGTCGCCATGCTTGTGCCCGGCATTGAATAGTATTGATCGTTTGCTGGAACTGTAAGGCCATCATTGTGTGTGGATAATACTCCGATTCCCAGACCAGTTGATTCTCCTCCAGGTGCGGATATGTCCACAGTGGCCCCGTAGTTGCTGTACGCGGTTATTCCTCCTGCCCTGTTGACCGCGGCGACGGTCAGGACACCGTCGCAGTTGGCTGGGTTTGATAACGAGGCGTCCATATCCTCATTGCCTGCGGCTACTATAACCGCCGCACCGGCGGCTAGTGCCTCTCCAATCGCCGCTTGGTAGGCATTTCCGCATTCGCCTTCTCCACCCAGGCTCATGTTTATTATTTTGGCCGGATTTGGATTATTCGGGACTCCGGGCACAGGCAGGCCGGCCGCCCAGCGTATGCCGTCAGTGATGTCGGAACCGTATCCGCCACAACGGCCCAATGAACGCACCGGCAGGATTTTTGAATTCCAATTTACTCCGGCCACGCCCAGATTATTATTGGTGTTTGCCCCTATGGTTCCTGCCACATGGGTTCCATGCCAGGAGCTGTCGGAAGCCGGGGTGCCGGGGCCGCAGTAGTCAGCGGCTACCCAGTCCCCGGGATCGGATGGGTCCGCATCGCGGCCATCACCGTCGTTGGACATTTCAACGGGAGTGGTCATGTCATAGCCGGGGAGGACTCTTGCGGGGTCAAAATCCTCATGCGGTAGTATGCCGGTGTCTATAACGGCCACTACCACATTTGCCGCACCCGTGGTTATGTCCCAAGCTTCGGGCAGATTTGCTCCGCCCACCTCCCCGTCGCCTGCGCCGAAGTAATGCCATTGCCATGCAAGGTTCGTGTCGTTAGGCAGAGCCTTCGGACGGGCAATCCTGTCGGGTTCGGCATATTCCACATCTGGATCTATTTTTATTCTCTCTGAAATCGCGATAGCTTCTGCGATGGGAAGTTTTGTGGATGTTCTCAGAACATTGGCGTTCCCTGACATCGCACGAACGTGTGAAAGCGGCTTCCCGGCAATTGCGCTTAGGGCCGTAAGTCGCGCCGCTGAAAGTGGGGCGGCATTTTTTGTTCTGGCGCTTTTGAACTTAACGATTATTTGATCCGTGAAATCGGATGCGGTAATCTTGCGTGGAATCTGCCCGCCATTGGCGGGAAGTGAGAGTGGAATTGATAGTAAAAAAGCGATTATGTGTCGCATATATCGGAGCTGGCGGCGCTCCTGGGGAATGCGCTTTAGTATAGTGTCGGGGCGCGGTTATAAACCTTTACGGGTGTTCCGCTCTATCTGCGCCTGGCATAGCGCGGTCTGCGCTTGCAACTTCAGGGCGAAGACTCTGCGCTTGGCTGAGCTATGGCCGATGGCGCCGCAAATGGTGCCGACAAAGACAGCGGCGAGTAATGCGTTGCTGGAGTTTTCCCAGTTCCCCGCGGCGGCCCCACCGATTCCGCCGGCAAAGAAGCCCAAAAAAGACCATTTCAAGGTTGAGTTGCGAATCAACGATGCGGCTTCGCGGTAAAGTTCTTCGGCGAAAGTCTCAATTATCTTCTCATCATACTGGACCATAAATACCTCCTCAACTACCTCAGAATGGAAACTGGCTTTCCCGGAGTTATTCTTCCTCAATGGGAGCCGGTCTTGATACGCGTTTTTTTGTTTTCAGGCGTACCGCTATTGCCTCGTATTTGTTGTTTGCGCTGGTCCAGAGCAGTGCCTGTGCAACTTTCTGCCCAGTGGTGGCCTCTTTGAACTGGCCGAGAATAATGCCGTTGGCTCCGAGTTCGGCGGCTTTCTTTTTCATTTTCTCTATCAGCGTGGTCTTCTGAGAAGAATCACCCTCGCTGGTTATGATGGCGATTTTTTCGAATGGTGCGGTGATTTCATCTTCAGAAGTGAAAACCCGGACCCTTTCGGGCGAAATCGGCGGATAGGTGTTCTCTGACATCCTGACCGCCTTGGTTACGGTGCAACCGGCGATCAGCAATGCCCCAATTGCAAGCAATAAGCTCTTTTTCATGGTTCCCTCCGTGATGCGTGATGAAAAGCAGGCTGAGAGGTTATTATAGGGGAATATACAACTACAAGTCAACAAGCGCATTGACTTCTATATTATGTTAGCCGCGCCGCGTACTTTTTAGAATTGACCTATGCACAATTTTAACAGCAACGGCGGCAACTTATGACGCGCAGGGATATTCACGCGGTCTTGGGAGAAAGGATACGAGAAGAACGTAAGCGTTCTGGCCTGACCATGGAGAAATTGGCTGAGCTCTCCGGTATCAGTACCAGTTTCCTGGCATATATAGAAACCAAACGCAAAAAGGCCAGCCTTGAAACCATTGAAAAAATAGCCGCCGCTCTGCGGTTGCCAGTTGCTGATCTTTTCAAGAGCATGCCGGGACCCAAGAAGGACTTGGTTTATGATGCCGCTCGGGCTTTCGCCCACCTCATCAGGGATAAGCGTCCAGATGAGATAGAGACAGCTCTTGAAGTCGCAAAAACTGCCCTTAAGGGGATGAGCGGGACCAGGGACAGGCGAGGCCGGAAATAACTTTTGCGAAAAGAGGGGAGCGTAAAAAGGGCCGAAAGGCCCTTTTTTATTTATCGCTGGATATGTTTCGGTTCGTTGGCTTCCAGGCGGGGGCAGACTTCTTCACGGCCTCATACCACTTCTTATACTGGAATCCCTGCGGTGGGGTCATCAATACGCCTTTCCCTGTGAAGTCGTCGTCCAGACCGCGCAACTGATGTCCCAACTCATGGACTATTACCGTTGCCAGGGCTGATATGCGCTCTTCGCTGGTTACTATATCCCTTCCATGGAAAAAATCTGAGTCAGAAAGGATTGGATAGGTGGAAATGACCCCTATTGCGGGCCTGATCGAGGCGATAAAGCCGTTAAGAACGCCGCCGCGGGTGAACGATGCGAGGGCAAATCTTTTTGAGGTATCCAGCAACAGGGTATTCGTGATCACAAAATCATATGAGGAGTTCCCCTGGATAAGTTTGCGCCAGCGGTTGGAGGAAAAGTAGCCCTTATGCTGCTGGTCCAGGAGGGGGGCGCCATTGCCGCCTTTTATGGCTTTCAAGGCTGCCTGTCTGTCTTTGAAATACTCCAGAAGCTTCTGCCTGTCGGTCCCTGTGAGCTTTTTGGAGATTTTCAGTTCCTTTGGGAAGAAAGCCGGTAATTTCTTGTTTTCCTCGGTGGCAAATTGAGCGAGCATTTTTTTTAGTGAGGGTTCAGGGGCATCGGCCCATATGTCGTATTCGGTTTTTTGCAGAAGGTCGCGCCAGGCGCCGTTGCGAATCATTTCGGCGGTCCCCTCGTCCATGCCCGGAGCGGCGACGCCGGTGGAAGAGAGTGGCCCGGAGTTAATAAAGAACCCTGCCAGACGCGAATCTTCGTCCTGAAAAAAAGTCTGTAGCGGCATGTCGCCCGCAATGTTGAACATCAATTCAAGTCCGAGTTGCTTCTTTGCCAGCTTCTTCGCTTCAACTAAAACCTTGGAAAGGTCTTCGCTGCTCATATCCGGGCAACGCGGGTCGGACACTTTCTGGACGCGCAGTATTTTTATGCTCCCATCGGGCAGTTCGGCTGGGCCCGCTAACTGTTTGTTAATACTGAGCATGCCCGGGCTGTTGGGGGAGAATTCTTGGCTCCCCGGGCCTCCCGTTTCCGCCGAAACTGTGCCCGCCATCGTGGCAAGCAGGAATAATGCAAAAATATTTTTCATTGATAACCCCCGGTCCGGAGCGCGGCGGGCGCTCACGCGCCCACCGCCGCCGGCTGGTTCCTTCCCGATCACTTCGCGGTGCAGTATTGCAGCTCCCACCAGCAGACTTCCTTGTCGCTCCACTTCACGCAGACATCACCTTCTTTCTTGAGACATACATAACCGCATTCCTTGCAGTACCGGCAGCCATTGCTGGTCGTGCATTCGCGCGTGGCCGGGGACTTCTGCGCAGGAGCGTCCAGGGCCGGCGCGGCTGTCTTGCCGCCCAGATATTCTAACAGATAGCCGACCTGCTCTTCACTGGAGCACTTTTGCAACTTCGACAGGTATTCATAGGAGAACATGGGACGGGCGTCTATGAAGTATACGCTGCGGAAGAGGTCCCTCTTTACGCCCTCGTCGCAGGCCTCCGGCAGTTTAAACGAATCTTTTTGCTCATCCCCCTGTGGCCGCCCTGTGGTTTTGTCTGCATTCTCCGATATCGGCTGGGAGGGCTGCGGAACTTGCGCCAACAGCGCGCCCCGCTCTCCATCCCAGGCCGAACTTGCGGTTTGTTTCGTGTCTTTGCCGTCAAAGTCCACCAGCGATTGCCCGGCATATGCAACACTGCCAACCATACACAGCACCCCCATCACTGCCACCAGTTTCTTTTTCATTATTAGCTCCCCTTTTTTCTGCATTTTCCCAAACAAAAAAGGGAAAGCGATTTTGAATTCGCTTTCCCTGGATACATCCGGTTAAGGCCGGATCGTGGATACTTCGGGGCCAATCCCCCGAATTACAAGGATACGTCTCTGCCGATATAGCATACAGCGCAAGACTTTCGCGGACAAGGGCACTAAAGGGAATCGTTGCATGGGCCAAAGGGCCTATCTTGAAGAGTGGTGGATTGGATTCTTATTTAGGCGGGCCAGGGCGGGGGCGGCGCCCCTACGAGGCAAGCCGCGACCGCCATGGCCGTGCCTTAATTTTCTTTGCTGTTTCCGTCTCTCCCGGTGGCTACAAGTAATTACAAAAAGACCGCCGCGGCGGCCGCGAAGCGGACGCCGGGGCGGTGTTTAAATCAAATCGGGGCCACCGGAAAATCACATTAGGATAATTGACAGGAACAGGCCCGCGCCGCGAGTGGCGTAGCCACGGGCGAGCGCGGGCAGAGTCTGTAAAATTAACGGTTCAACTCTTTGCAGTGCGCGCGGGGGATAATTTTCTTGCTGTTTAAGAGCAGGACTCCTTATGGTGGAGCAGAGCGAGCCCGCAGCCGGCCCACCAATGGGCCGGCGTGTGGGCGAGCCTGCGGACCCACTTCCTAGAGGCAAGGAGCAGTGCGGGCCGCGCAGTGGCCACGCCTGCGACGACATCTCGCGGATAAGCTCGGGACTCATTCGATCCCATCTGGGTGTTCGTCGAAGAAGCGTCTAACTTCGACCAACAGCCCCCACCAAATTAAAAGGCCGGCGTCTTATGACGCCGGCCTTTTCTGTTTACTTCGGGGTTCAGAACTCGTTGAAGTAGGAGACCTTCTGGTTGCCGTCGCGGTTGATGATCCAGTGGTCCACGGTGGAACCGCGGCTGTCGCCGGCTATCTCGACCTCGTATTTCCTGGCGACCTGGTTCAGCAGCGCGGGATTGACGGGGCAGGCGAAGGAGCGGCTCTTGTTCTTGCTCTGCATCTCGCCCAGGGCCGCCTGGAACTTGCGCAGGCCGCCGTGGGTGGCGAACTTGGAGCAGTTCATGCTCTCCTGCATGGTCACGTCTATATAGTTGGTGAAGTCGATGGGACGCTCGGGGTTCTTCTGCCACTTGCCCGCCTGGCAGGTGAGGTAGGGGCCCAGGTTATGCTGCGCGCCCAGCACGTCGTCCCTTTTCTGCAGCATGTGGTTCCAGAAGCGCATGCCGTTGAAGTTGGCCGAAAGGTCCGCGTAGGAGAACACGCCGGTCGCCAGCATGTTGCCGCCCAGCGCGGTCTTTTCCTTGAAGACGCCGGTCTTGAGCACGCTCACCAGGGGCTTGCCCTCGCCGTAGTGGCCCTTGAAGTAGCGCAGGCCCATGCCGAACATGTGCTCGAGCTTGTCGGCGCCTATCACGGTGTCGCCGATCTTGATGAGGGGGGAGAGGGCCAGGGGGCTCTTGGCCGCGCCCTTGCGGCCCAGCAGGAAGCCGTTCCAGATGCTCCACTCGCCGTAGAGAGATTCTTTCAGCGGGATCACCGTGCGGGGCAGGTCGCCGTGCAGGATGGCCTGCACCAGCTTGCCTTTCTTGTGGTTGGAGAAAACGTCCGTGAGGCGCTCGTAGAGCAGTTCCTCGCTTTTAGCGGAACCATCGCAGCCGCCCTGGGCGTTGAGGTCGTCGATGGCGGCCTGCAGGCCCTCGTTGGCCAGGCGGTTGACCGGTTCGGTGATGTCCACCATTTCTCCGTCGGGCAGTGTGAAATGGTCGGCTTCCGCGGCTTGCAGGCTGCCGCCGCAGAGCAGAAATATCGCAGATATGAGAAGTTTGTTCATCGTATCCTCCGGTCGCTTAACCGTCGCTCTTAATGCTATCAAGAAAACGGCTTTTCCCTCTTGAGGCGAAGGACCCGGGCGCGGCCGGTATTTGGGCCCACGGCCGCCTGGGCATTAAGGCCGGCCCCCGCCGGTTCCTTTAGGCCCCGCCCCGGCATTTTATTGTAGAATCCTATCTATATGTTGAGGCCCAACGCCTTCGCCAAGGTAGCCGGCCCCGCCGCCATAGTGCTGGCCGTGGGCTGGACGCTCTGGCTTTGGCCCGGCTACTTCCTGTGGGTCTACCCCGCCAGCGGCGCCCTGTTCCTGTGGTTCTCCTGGTCCGGCGAGCGCGAGATAAAGTACATCTTCCTGTTCCTGGCCACCGCGGCCGGGTTCATCCTGCCCAAACTGTCCCCGGACGGCGGCTCGCTGCCGCTGATGGCCGGCGCCATAGCCGAGGTGCTCTGCCTGTGGCTGCTGTTCTACGCGCTCTCGCGCTCCGACAGCGCCCGCGCGGCGGCGCGCGAGCGCCTGGCCGAGGAGGAGGAGGAGGCCGCCGGGCGCGTGCGCAACCTGGAGGACGAGCTGGCCCGGTACCGCCTGCACCTGGACAGCACGCTCGCCCGCATCAGGGACAAAGGCGCCCTGTCGGCCGCGATGCACGATATGGGGACCGCCGCCTCGCCCGACGAGGTCAGGGCCCGCCTGGAGGGGCTGCTGCGCAATTACTTTCCCGGCGCCGCCGTGGAACTGCGCAGCGGCGCGCCCCGCGATTTCGCCGACCACTGGGTGGCCGAGCGCAAGATCCCGCTGCTGGTGCGCAACTCGGAAGCCGATACCCGGTTCGCCAAGGGGCAGTTCGGGGCGGCGGAGCGCTCTTTCATGGCGCTGCCGCTGTACCTGTTCGGCAACCTGGTGGGTTTCGTCCGTGCCTCCGCGCCCGACCCCGACCGCTTCAAGTCCGAGGACCTGCGCGGCGCCGAGCTTGTCTGCACGCTGGCCGGGGTCAGCATGGAGAACATCTACCTCTTCGAGAAAGTGAACGAACTGGCCATCAAGGACGGCCTGACCGGCCTTTATACCCACCGCGCTTTCCAGGCCCGGGTCGAGGAGGAGATACTGCGGTCGGCCCGCTCCAAGGTGCCCTTCTCGGTCATCATGGCTGACATCGACCATTTCAAGTCCTATAACGACAATTTCGGCCACCAGGCCGGCGACGCCGTGCTGAAAGGCGTGGCGGAGGTGTTCGCCTCCGGGGTGCGCGACATAGACTTCGCCTCGCGCTACGGCGGCGAGGAGTTCGCCCTGGTGGTCACCGGCGCGGGCAAGGCCCAGGCCGCCGCTGTGGCGGAGAATTTGCGCCGGGCGCTGGAGGCGCGGGCCTTCTCCTTCGGCGGCAGGCCTTCGCGGGTGACGGCCAGTTTCGGCGTGGCCGAGTTCCCGGCCGAGGGCGCCGCGGCCAGCCAACTGGTGCGCGCGGCCGACGAGCGGCTCTACCGCGCCAAGGAAGGCGGCCGCAACAGGGTGGTGGCGCAATGACGCCCGTCGAGCTCTGGGTCGCCGCCGCGGCCGCAGCCCCGGTGCTCTCCTATTTCCTCGGCCGCCTCAACCGCTGGGCCGGCCTCGCCGCGGGCCTCGCCGCCTTCGCTTTCTGCTCTTTCATGCTCTCCGGCGAGATAACCGGGGGCGCGCCCTTCGCGGCGCTGGCCCTCTGGACCGTCGCGGCCCTGACCCACTCGGTCTATCTCAACGGCCTGGCCCCGGCCGCGGGCGGCGGCCGCAAGCTGGAGGAGGCCCGCGCCCGCGCGGCCTTGCTGGAGGCGGAGCTGGCCCGCGTAAAGCGCGAGGCCACGCTGAACGCCGCCGGCGAGAAGCGCTCCCTCGCCGTCTATTCCGCGGTCAAGCTGCTCTCCGAGACCATGGAGCCGCACGCCGCGGCCAAGCAGCTGGGCAAGCACCTGGCCGAGTATTTCGGCACTGAAGAAGCGGCCCTCTACGTGGCCGACAGCACCGCCGGCGGGGAGCTGGAACTTTTTGCGCAGGCGGCGGCCGGCGGCGCCCTGCCGCCGCTCCCTAAACTCCTGGAGGGAGGCTTGCCCGCCTCCGCGCTGGAGCGAGGCGGCCTGACGCTGGCGCCCGTGGCGGCCGGCGGGGAACCGCTGGGGCTGCTCGCGGTGCGCGGCTCGGACGCGGAAGGCGCGGCCCGCTTCGCCGCCGAGATCGCCTACGCGCTCAAGCGCGTGATCCTCTTCCGCCGCGTGGAGTGGCTGTCCCTGACCGACGGCCTCACCGGCCTCTGGCGCCGCAACGCCCTGGACGAGAAAGTGCGCGAGGAGATCCGCCGGGCCTCGGCCTTCAAGACCACCATGGGGTTCATGATCGCCGACATCGACCATTTCAAGCGTCTCAACGACACCTACGGCCACCAGTTCGGAGACCTCGTGCTCAAAAGGGTGGCGCAGCTGCTCCGCTCCGGAGTCTACGAGACCGACTTCGTGGGCCGCTACGGCGGCGAGGAATTCGGCATCGTGCTGCCGCGCGCCGACGCGGCCGGCCTCCTGCGCAAGGCGGAGACCATGCGCGCCCGCATAGAGGCCGAGGTCTTCTCCCAGGGCCTCGAGAAGGTGCGCCTGACCGTGTCCATAGGCATAGCCCATTTCCCGAAGGACGGCCGCGTCGCCGAGGAGCTCGTGGCCGCCGCGGACAAGGCCCTCTACGCCGCCAAGGAAGGCGGCCGCAACAGGGTGGTGGAAGCGGGGAAGCATTAGTCACTGCGATAGCAAGTCACCGGAGGAAAGATGGAAGAACAGAACAACGCGCAGCCTCAGCAGCCGGCCCCCCAGGCCGCGCCCGAACCGCAGCCCAAGCCCGCGCCGGCCGCCGGCACCAGGCTCTGGCTGAAGATGGTGGCCGGCCTGTACCTGGTCTCGCTGGTGGCGGCTTTCGCCATCATAACCAGGGCTGATTCCGCCAAGAAGACCCAGGCCCAGGACGTGAAACTTTCCAAGATCGCCGCCATGGGGGCGGCCAAGAAGAACGCCGTGGGCGTGGTGGAGATCTACGGCGCCATCTCCCAGGGCAGCTCTTCCCGCTCCTGGGAACGGGGCAGCCAGCAGATCGCCAAGAAGATCGCCTCGCTCGCCGCCGAGAAAGAAGTGAAGGCCATCGTGCTGGACATCAATTCCCCCGGCGGCTCCGTGGGCGC
>CAYPTM010000024.1:0-14394 GCA_964413345.1 uncultured Elusimicrobiales bacterium | reverse complement strand
ACACATCCGGATGGGCCTTTTCCACCTCGTCGAACAGCAGCACCGCGTAAGGGCGGCGGCGAACGGCCTCGGTAAGCTGCCCGCCCTCCTCATAACCCACATAGCCGGGAGGCGCGCCTATCAGCCGGGCCACGGCGTGCTTTTCCATGTACTCGCTCATGTCTATGCGGAGCATGGCCCGCTCGTCATCGAACAGGAATTCGGCCAGGGCCTTGGCCAGCTCCGTCTTGCCCACGCCCGTGGGGCCGAGGAAAAGGAAGCTGCCTATGGGGCGTTTCGGGTCGGCCAGGCCGGAACGGGTGCGGCGCACGGCGTTGGCCACGGTGGAAAGGGCTTCCTCCTGCCCCACCACGCGCAGGCGCAGCCTGCCCTCCATATGAACAAGTTTGGCGGATTCCCCCTCCAGCATCTTGGACACGGGTATGCCGGTCCAGCGGGAGACGATTTTGGCTATATCCTCCTCGTCCACTTCCTCCTTGAGCATGCGGCCTTTTTCCTGGATTTTTGCAAGCGCGGCGTTGGCTTTCTCAAGGGCCTTCTCGCTGGCTAGGCGCTTCCCGTAGCGCAGTTCAGCCGCGCGGTCCAGGTCGCCCTGGCGCTGGGCAAGATCCTCCCCGGTCTTGAACCCCTCTATTTCAGCCTTGAGGTTGCGGATGCGGGTTATGGCGTCCTTTTCCGTCTTCCAGCGGAGCTTGAGGGCCGTGGATTTCTCCTTGAGGTTGGATATTTCCTCCTCCACTCCCGCAAGGCACTCCTTTGAGTGGGCGTCATCCTCCTTGCAGAGGGCCTGCTTCTCTATCTGCAACTGCGTAAGGCGCCGCTCCAGCAGGTCAATCTCGCCGGGCATGGAGTCTATCTCTATGCGCAGGCTGGAGGCGGCCTCGTCCACAAGGTCTATGGCCTTGTCCGGGAGGAAGCGGTCCGCTATGTACCGGCTGGACAGGCGCACCGCCGCGATAATGGCGTTGTCCTTTATGCGCACGCCGTGATGGACCTCGTAGCGTTCCTTGAGGCCGCGCAGTATGGCTATGCTGTCCTCCACCCCCGGCTGGCCGACAAGCACCGGCTGGAAGCGGCGTTCCAGGGCGGGGTCCTTTTCGATGTACTTCTTGTACTCGTTGAGCGTGGTCGCGCCTATGCAGTGAAGCTCTCCGCGCGCCAGCGCGGGCTTCAGCATGTTGGATGCGTCCATCGAGCCTTCCGCCGCCCCCGCGCCCACAAGGGTATGCAGTTCGTCTATGAAAAGTATTATTTCGCCCGCCGCGGACTGCACTTCCTTGAGCACGGCCTTGAGGCGTTCCTCGAACTCGCCGCGGAATTTGGCTCCCGCCACGAGGGCGCCGAGGTCCAGCACTATAAGGCGCTTCGACTTCAGCGATTCCGGCGCGTTGCCGGAGGCGATGCGCGTGGCTATGCCTTCCACTATCGCGGTCTTGCCCACGCCCGGCTCGCCTATAAGTACGGGATTGTTCTTGGTGCGGCGGGAGAGGACCTGTATGACGCGGCGTATCTCCTCGTCGCGCCCGATGACCGGGTCCAGCTTCCCCTTGCGGGCGGCGTCGGTCAGGTCGCGCGCGTATTTCTTGAGGGCCTCGTACTTGCCCTCCGGGTTCTGGTCCGTCACCCGCTGGGAACCGCGCACCGACACAAGCGTTTTAAGCACGGCGTCGTAATCCACGCCCGCGCCGACAAGAACGTCATGGGCGGGGTCTCCGTGAGCGCGCGTCATGGCAAGCAGTATGTGCTCAGCCGACACGAACTCGTCCTTGAGCTGGTCCATTTCCTTTATTGCCCCGTCGAGCACCTTCTTGAGGCCCGGGGAAAGGTAATGCTGCGCGGCCGCGCCGCTTACGGAAGGAAGGGAGTCTATGGCGCCCTCCAGGGATTTCATGACGGCCTGCTGGGATACGCCCAGCTTGCTAAGGATGGACGGGACTATGCCGTCCTCCTGCGCAAGCAGGGCCAAAAGCAGATGAAGGGTGGAAAGCTCCTGGTTGCCGTGGCTGTCGGCCACGCTTTCCGCCTGCGCCAGCGCATCCTGCACTTTGATGGTGAATTTATCCGGTCTCATTTTTCCTCCTTAGGTACGGCAAAAAACGTCAGCCGCGGAACGTTATCCTGCGCGTGCGGGTGATACGCAGCACCACCCTGATGCCGGCGGCGTTTACCTTCTCGTCCAGCAGCTCCTTTATGCGGCGCAGCACGTCTATGTCCGCGTCGGAGAAAAGGCGCTGGTTCCCCTCCGTCCTTCCCGGCGAGATGAGCTGGTTGCGCTCAAGCCAGCGGATGGTGTGCTCCGGTATGCCGGAAAGGCGGGAGGCCACGCTTATGTTGTATACGGGCGTATTTAAATCCTTGTCCATGACGTCTTTTCCCCTTGTGGGGCCGCGCGGTGAGTCCGCCGCGGCGCATTACTTAGGATATCAGACTTTTTGGTAAATTTCAACAGGAAAGTTAACAGAATATGTTAAGTTACAGCGAAGGCCGCTGACCGCCGTCGTTGCCACGGAAGGGAATATTTTCTATTACTTTAAGGAACGCCGCCCCGCGCAAGAGGGCGGCAGGGAGACGATTTCAAATGGTTATACGCATACTGGTCACCGGCGGTACCTTCGACAAGGAATACAACGAGCTCACGGGAGAGCTTTTCTTCCGCGAAACGCACATGCCTGAAATGCTCAGGCTGGGCCGCAGCCGCCTGGACGTTAAAACCAGCACCCTGATGATGATAGACAGCCTCAACATGACAGACAAGCACCGCCATGAGATAATGGAAGCATGCCTCAAATGCAAGGAGGACCGCATAGTCATCACCCACGGTACCGACACCATGGTGGAAACCGCCAAAGTCCTCGGCAAGAACATAGTGGACAAGACCATCATACTGACCGGGGCGATGATTCCCTACAAGTTCGGCAGCTCCGACGGGCTGTTCAACCTGGGCTCGGCCCTTTCCTTCGCGCAGGCGCTCCCCTACGGCGTCTACATCGCGATGAACGGCAAACTGTTCCATTGGAACAACGTGAGGAAGAACCGGGCCAAAGGCGAATTCGAGCCGGAGAGCGTCGCAAAAAAGAAATAAGCTTTTTTGGAGAACTAAAAACCCCGCCTTGCGGCGGGGTTTGTTTTTTATAGCCTGGAAACGTTATCCGAACGGGACATAAATGCGGAAGTCCCTCGGGAAAGCCCGCCTCAGGCGCTTTTTCTCCCCCGACGACTTGAGGTATTCCTCATAACGGGAGAGCAGGTTTTCCGGTCCGGTGACGAACCCCCTGGCAGACTTGTCATCACCAAGCGGCCGGCCCAATCCCGGCAGGACGCGCGCAGCGGCCGGGCCTATCCGCTTCTGCACGGCGGCAGAGGCCTCCGGACGGGCGGCGAGTATGACGAGGGCCTCCTTGAACGCCTTGACCTTTTCCGGCGTCACGCCGTCCGCGTAATCATTGGCAAGGGCGAAGGCGCGGAGCGAACGGTTTTCCATCCCGCGATAGTCCTGGAAACAGTTGGCCAGCGCGTAACGGAGAGCCACCTCGCCCCCCAGACGGAAAGCGCGCACCACGTTCACGGCGAAGCTCATGGTCTCCACAAGGTCGGGGCATCGCTCCGCGTAGTAATTGACCCTGCCGCCTGAAGCGTTGGCGTTTATGCCGTTTGAATAGGCCAGCCCGGCTGACCATGTTTTCATGAACAGACCGTCAGGACCGCCGCCGGCCACAGCCTTTATCGCCAGGAATTCTGCCAGCAGTTTTTCATCCGTATCCCCGTAGGACAGACCTGACGCGCCCATTACGAACACGCCCGATTTAGTGGACCTGTTGACCAGGGCGCAATGCGTTTCGCCAGAAAAATCAGGCAGCGACTTCTCCCGGAACAGGCTGCGAAGCGGGGTTTTCTTCCCGGACACGGAGGCGCCAAGCCGAGACGCCAGCCGGCCCATGGCCTCCACGGCCATATCCATATTGCTCCTGCCGTCCTCTCCGGCGCCGGTGGCGGCAACCACACACAGCCGCTTGCGGCCGGAAAGTATGGAACGCAGGACAGCTCTCATGCGCGCGGCGGCGGCTTCCGGCTCCACGGACAGGTCGGAAGCTATTGCCCTGCAGATGAACGCCGTTTCCTCCCCTTCCCGGCCTTCGGGGGCGTGGGCCAGCCACCATGCCAGCTGTTCCGCTATCTCCCTCGGGAATCCGGCAAAAGAAGCCTTAAGGGCGGCGGCGCTCATCCCCTTGGCGGAATCAGCGAGAGCGGACAGCTTTTCACAGACCCCGCCGAACTGCGCGCCGCGCGGGTTCTCGAACAGCCAGCGCAGCCGCTCGAAATTGAACAACTCCGTGAAGGGGGAACGCAGCGAGAGCCAGCCCGGCTTCTCCCAGTGCACGAAACCGGCGGCCGCGTCGCGCACCCAATGTTCCTCGGAGCGGGAGGTTATGGAGCGGAGCTCGTCAATCTGCTCGCAGGCCAGTGAAATCAGGCGCGCCGAATTTCCCGCCTCTATAAGGGGACGCAGGGCTATGTCTTCCAGCCAGCGGGCGGCGGCGGATATTTCTCCCGTTCCGCACGCGGAGGCCGACAGGCAAAGCTCCACGCGGCCAGTCCACGGGTTGGAGGAAAAGGAACAGTTCATCCCGTATATTTCCCGGCGGGAACGCTCCAGCATGGCGCAGTAGTCGAGGCGTTCGCCCGACGAGGTCACCACGCCGCAGGAATCCACCGCCATGTCCAGCAGGGAAAGGAATACGAAGTCCTCCTCCCGCACACGGGAGGCGTCGCAGTAAAGCCCCACTTCAGTGAACGGGGAAGCGTCCGCGTCGCACAGGAGGGCGGGACAGCCTTCCACCTCCCTGCGCTCATAAGACAGATTGTCGTCCAGCGTAAGCGGAGGATTTTTAATGAAAGGGGGAAGGACTATCGACGCATCCCGGGCGGCCACCGCCGCCGTGTTGCGGCCGGTTTCCTCCATCCGGGCCTTTATGGCCTCATCAAGAGAAACGGTTTTAAACCGCTTTCGGAGAACGCGGGCCGCGGCGGCAAGACGGGCTTCCCTCTCCCCGCGCTGACGCACCAGCAGGGAGGGATCCGCCTTCGGCGCGCAGGCGAAAGGCGTCCGCGCAAGGCCGTATTTCAGAAGCACGCGCCTGAAAATATTTTTCCCGGCCCGCGCGGCGGAAAGCATGGCGTCCATCTCGGCCACGCGGCAGAGCGGGGCCTCCTCCCCGGGTATTTCGTTGAGAGAATCCAGATGCTTGTGCCAGGCAAGGCCGCCACCCCTGTCGCCGAAGCGGGGCGGCGTGTCGGCGAATTTTAGCGCCGATTTGCGGCGCGATATTAGCAGCGACTCGGCTTTGCCGAGGATTTCCTTCAGCTCAGGACTGCCATCCTCAAGCCTCGCGACGCGGCACACTTCCGCGACAACTTCCCGGCGGAGCTCGTTCACATGGCGCGCGTCAAGACGCGCAGGCGGCAGTCCGCACAGTATTATGCCGGCCATATTTGACGGCATATCGTCCAGGAAAGCATTGACCGAAGTTATCCCGAAATCCTTTTTGCGTGTGTCCCGGTCCACAAGACCGCGATGCAGGAGTGAGGTTTCCCCCCCGCCGAGAATATCCATCGTGATTGCGAGTTCCACCGCATCCTTTAAAGGAAGACGGCGGGAAGGCGGCCAGCAGAGAAGCACGTCCTGGGACGACTCAGTCTCCTCCGAAGGGAACCGCGCGAAGCGCACCGCCGGTTTCCCGGAAGGGGAGAAACGGGGAAGAGCCTTGCGGCGCGGAGGTTTTGCATTTTTCTGGACCCGGCGGATAATCGCGTCAAAATCCTTAAGGAAAGCGGACGGTCCGGCCTCGGACGGGAGTGCGCATATGAGGCTTGCGTTGGGGCCAAGGCCGTAATGGGCCTTATGGAAAGCCCGTATGTCCCCCGCGGTAACGCGACGCATCGCGCCGGGCTCCCCGCCGAACTTGCGGGCCAGCGGATGTTTCGGGCCGAAGGCCAGCGCGGACACTTCCTCCCACGCGCAGGAATAGGGCTTCTCGCAGGAGGCTACCATCTCGTTGTATACGCTGCCCTTCTCCTCAAGGGAAAGCTGTCCCCCGCCATCCTTTCCATCCACGTTGTAGACCTCGGCCTCCACTTCCCAGTCGCTGAAGTCGGGATTGACCAGCGCATCAAGGAATTCCTCAAGCAGGCGGTTGAACTCGTCCATGCCGGCGCAGGTGCTGAACTGATAGGCCGTTGCGTCCGGGAAAGTGGCGGCCGTGGATTCGGCAAGGCTCATGTCGAAAGAGGCTGAAAGGCGTTTTCCCTTGCTGCCCTTGCTGAGCACTATATGCTCCAGTGCGTGGGGATGTCCCCCGTCCGATACGGGCGGAGTGTTGAACAGCAGAGAGACCTGGGGGACGCTGCGGAAAAACAGCAGGTCCACAACCATCCCGAGGGAATGCCGGAACCGGGCTCCCGAAGGCTGGCCGGAAAAACCGGAGTAAATCTTGACCGTTTCAAAACCGTTTGTCACCGTTCCCTTTTTAAGGGAAGCGAGGAAACTGCGCATGTTGTCCGCTTTTGTCATAGGGAATATTATACAAACCCCCGCGCGATGACACCTCTCGGGGGCATTTGCTACCATGTATATAATAGCGGTTAAATCAATTAAATCTCACAAGGCGGCTGTCCATGTGCGGAATCTGCGGCATAACAGGCATCACAGGCAAAATAACTGAACGGGAACTGGCGGCCATGCGCGCCATGCGCGACGGTCTCTACCGGCGCGGCCCGGACGAGGAAGGGGAGCACGCGGATGAAAACGTCTGCTTCGGCTTCCGCCGCCTTTCCATAGTGGACCTGGCGCACGGACAGCAGCCCATGCTGTCGGAAGACGGGCGTTTCGCGCTTGTCTTCAACGGCGAAATATACAACCATCCCGCCCTAAAGGCCGAGCTTGAGGCGCAGGGCGTGAAATACAGAACCCGCGCCGACACGGAAACGGTGCTCCGCCTTTACATGCGCGCCGGGGAAAGCGTGGTGGACAGGCTGAGCGGCATGTTCGCCTTCGCCATTTTCGACAAGGCAGAAAAAACTGTTTTCATCGCGCGCGACCACTTCGGCATGAAGCCGCTTTACTACTGCCTGCACAAAGGGATGCTGTATTTTTCCTCGGAACTGCGCACCCTGGTTCAGTCCGGCGTGCCGGCCGAGCTGAACCCCCAGTCCGTAAAGGATTATCTGGAATACGGCTTCAGCCATGCTCCTTACACCGTATTCAAAAACATTTACAAGCTGCCCGCCGGCTGCTGCCTGAAGGCTTCTGCTGGACAAAACTTCAATCCCCTCTCCTTCCGCCGCTATTACACCCTCCCAGTCAGCGACAACGGCATATCCGACGAGAACGAAGCCCTTGAACGGCTGGACGAACTGCTTAACGCCTCCGTAAAAGGCCACCTGCTGAGCGACGTGCCGGTCGGCTCTTTCCTGAGCGGCGGCGTGGACTCAAGCCTTATCACAGCCATAATGGCACGGCATTATCCCTCTAAGGTCAAAACGTTTTCCATAGGCTTCACAGGTTCCGCGGGCAAGCTGGACGAGTCGGAGTACGCTAAGGAAGTCGCGGCGCACATAGGCACGGAGCACACGCCCATCATGTTGCCGGCGGAAGTGCTTGGCGACACGAAAACCCTCATGGAAGCGCTTGACGAGCCGATAGGCGACAGCGCCATACTGCCCACGAAACTGCTTTCCGCCATGGCGAAACAGGAAGTGAAAGTGGTCCTTACTGGGGAAGGGGCGGACGAGCTGTTCGCGGGTTACAACAGGTACAAGGCCGCATATATGTCCAGACGGGTGGCAGCCATGCCGGACTGGGCGCGGAACATGGCAAAAGCGTTTTTCAGCCGCCGGGGCAAGGACAATTTCCACAGGGCGATACCGTCCCTGTCCGGCGCGGAATGGATAGAATGCGGCAAGCAGTCACCCTTACCCGCGATAGCCCGCCTTTTTACCCCCAGCGCCAAAACCGAACTGGAAGATTCGGTGGCGAGCTGGTTCGGCGCCATGGAACACCTTCAGGGCTTCAACGGCATACTGGGCACGGACCTGCGCACCGTACTGGCCGATTGCCTGCTGATGAAGGTGGACAAGGCTTCGATGTCGGCCTCGCTGGAGGCTCGTGTTCCCTTTCTGGACCGAAACCTGGCGGAGTTCGCGCTGGGCCTGTCGCCGGAACTAAAGATACGCCGCTTCAAGAGCAAGGTGCTGCTGCGCCGGCTGGCGCGCAAGTACATACCCGGCGGCATAGCCGGACGGCGCAAGCACGGCTTCTGCGTGCCGTGGGAAGAATGGGTGAAACAGTATCCGTCCGACGTCAGGGACGCCCTGCATGACGAGGCCCTGACCGAGCAGAATGTTCTGGACACCGCCGCCATAGACGCCTCCATGCGCAATATGCGCGACGGCGGGCGCGAGGATTCCGGCCTCATGTTCCGCCTGGCGGTCTTCGTGCTGTGGCACAGGACGCTGCGCGAAAAAAAGACAATCTCCTGAAAACCTAAAGGACGAACGATATGCGCACACTGCTGGGCCTCTCCTTCTTTATGCTGCTGTTCACGGCCATCAACATCGGGCTGAACGTATATGCCGTCGGCTGGCTGATGCGCTATTTCCCCTCTCTGCCGCTTAGCGTCAGGACCGCCCGCATGATGGGCCTTCTGCTGGCCCTGATGGTGCCTTTCGGCATGTGGTTCCTCCGCCACAATCCGCGCTTTGAAACCCCGCTGACGGCCAACATCCTTTTCATCTGGATGGGCTCCCTGCTGGTGTTCTGCACCTCGGCATTCCTTACGGACACCGCGCGGCTGGCATTCTCCCTTGTCCGCAAGGGCGCGGACACACGCCCCTTCTTCGGCCCCGCCGGACTGGCGCTGGCGGCGGCCCTTATAGCGATCAGCATCTACACCGCGGCGCAACCGCCGGTGGTCCGGCAGATTGAAATTCCGCTTCCGAACCTGCCGCAAAAACTGGACGGCTTCAGGATAGCCGTATTCTCTGACGTTCACCTCAACACGCTGATAGGGGAAGACCGGCTTAAGAGCCTGATTGCCCTTGCCGCGGAGCAGAAGCCGGACGCGGTATTCCTGCTGGGGGACATGCGGGACCGCGGATATCACGCGGGGGCCTCGCTCAGGGAAACCTGCGACTCGCTGCCGGTTCCCCCGGAAAGGCGCATCGGCGTCCTCGGCAATCATGAATACTATAACGGAATGGAGCAGGCGCTTTTCACCTACCGCGCGTGCGGTTTCCGGCTTTTGCGCAACGAGATAGTGACTTTGGATAACGGCATACAGATAGCGGGGATGGACGACGTAAAAACATCCCATATCACCGGGGAGGAAGTGCTGTCCCTCCTCAAAAAGCTGGACCCGGCAAAACCTTCCATCTACCTCCAGCACCAGCCCATGCTTGTCGGCGCGGCGGCGGAAGCGGGAGCAGGGCTCATGCTCTCCGGCCACACGCACGCCGGGCAGATATGGCCTTTCAAATGGATGGTGAGGACAACCACCCCCTACATACACGGACTTTACCAAGTCGGCGGGATGAGGCTGTACGTCACCAGCGGCAATTTTTACTGGGGCCCGCCGATGCGCCTCTTCGCCCGGCACGAACTTCCGATAATAACGCTCCGCTCCCCCGGCAAATAGCACGCAGTCCCCACCGGATACACATGGCAGGAGGGAATATGGTTTCCGAAGGTTCCGCACAGCGCCCCGCACATGGGGATTCAACCGAAACGGCCGCACCCGCGGTGCCGCAAATTGCGGCTTTTGACGCCATACCGTGGACTTCATTGCCAGACGGGGTACGGCGCAAAGTGTATTTTTCGGACAGAATGACTTTGGTACTATGGGAATTCACGCGCACGGCGCGACAAGGCGACAAAGTCAAACTTCATTCCCATCCTCACGAGCAGATTACCTATATCGTATCGGGCAAAGGCATGGCGCGTGTTAGCGATATGGGGAAAGCGGTATCAGCCGGAGATATTTTGATTGTGCCAGGGGATGTCTTGCATGGCGTTCAGGCGCTGTCCGACAAACTTGTCTTCATAGATGTCTTCACCCCGGCCAGGGAAGACTTCCGCGCACCGGCACCCTCCAAATAACAGCCCATGTAAAACAAAAGCCGTCGGAATCCGGCGGCTTTTAACCACAAAAACATTTTTGGTATTTCACAATCAGGGAATCATGCTCACCGCACCAAGACAATCTGCCACTTCCCTTCAATTTTCTCAAAGTTCAAGTCCAGGTCCGCGGTATTGCCATTCGAATCAACACCACTAAGATTCACCTTTACATGCGCCGAAGTCTCGCTCCAAACATCTATAGCAGTGCGTGTATAGTTGTTTTCAAATAAATCCACGAATTTTTGGTAATTCCGCAGGTGCTCCTGCATCTTCACCCTGGGAGGTTTGGCGAAATAACTTGCGATTGCTTTCTCATCGCCCCCCTTGTGTGCCGCAAAAAGTCGCCCGAGCATTTCCTCTACTTCCACCCGTGCGCTAGATTCGGCGCAAATTTTCGAAAACTCGGCAGAAGCCCGGATTCTTTTGTTCTCGACATATCTCTTCTTCTCATGCACCAAACTATCGCATAAGTCACCAAGGAACGGACATCCGTATTTTCTCATATTCTCGCTATATTCCGTCAGTGCGTAATCATAATCGCCTCTGTTTTCATCCAGGGTCCAAAGCCTGTCCACCAGCCGGAGCACAAGAACCGGATCCGGTGATTTTGCATCACCAACTTCCGCCAACAACTCACGACAACGCCGGGCCTCTTCTTCCGGAGGAACTTCGTATGTCGCCTCCATGCGCACATACAGTTCCGCAACGCGGTTTATGTTTTTATACCTGGCTGCAAGTTTGTCAAAATCAGCCACAGAATACGGTTTCTTCTTTAGCAACTCGATCTCGGCCTGGCATTCATTAATTATTTTCTGCTCTTCCGCCTTTGTCTTTTCGGCAGCCGCGTTTCTTTTCACAGCTTCCGCAATTTTCGCATCTTCCTCCAACTTGCGCCGTTGTTCCTCCGCCTCTTTATCCGCCCGGGCTTTTCTCTCGGCGGGCGCAAGAACGCGCATTGCCTTTGGCATTCGGCGCGCAGGCCACACGACCGCCTCAATTGTGTAGTTTTTATCGTCCTTGGGGGAGATTCGCCACATATTTTTATGCTGCACCGCTACAATTTTATTCAGAACCTGCCAAAGCGGTTCGCCACGCCTCACCTTAACAGGGTTGGATTTCACTGACTTATCAGGACGATTGGAGTTGTCAAAATCCACATATCGCACCTCCCCGGCGACACAGGCGCTCCCCAGGTACTGGCATATCTGCGCCATATCACCGGAAATATTCCACTCGGATCCGGCAACGGGAGCAGCATCCATGCCGCCAGCCGAGACTCCGTGCTTTCCGGGCAGAACGGCCGCAGATAAGGCGCCGCCGTTAACACCCATGCCTGTCCAATAGACAGGCAGCAAATTCACCACGCCATTTGAAACCGTCCACCGATACTCTGGATAACGGGCGACTATGGCGTCCAAGACCGCCCGAATCGTTGTACTGGTTAGCGATAATGTTTCCTTTACAACGGTCTTTCTTGAAGAGGCCGCCATTTCCTCCCCACATCTAAGGTTCGCAATCCGGCATAGCGTTTCAAATTCAGCGCCGGGCAGAGCATAAATCTCGGGGATATTTCTATTCAGAAAATTATCATCAGGGGTTACATCGGAAATTTTCCAGCGATTCGCGGTTTTTGCGACCTTGCAGTCCAGCTTTCCAAGCACCCTTTTCCCCGTCGTATCAGTAAAGTATTCGTTTACCGTCACCTTCACCGGATGGACCGCATCGTCAGGTATGACAATTTTACCGCCTCTCGGCCAACCCTCTCCATAAACCAGCCAATCGATCTTCCACTTTATAACAGCACTCAGGAATTCCCTTTCCCGCCGGTTTTTGAACCTCTGCGCATACCATTGCGCCAAAGAATCGCCGGCGAAATAACCGGCTATCTCTTCCGCATTGCCTTTCGCTTCCGCCGCGAAAAGACCTTTTAATGATGTTTTAATCTCGTTGTCAACTGACAAGAGCGTCTGTATATAAGCATCCTTCTCATCCACCATCGGGCCACGGCATGGCAGGGCGCAAATCCCATCCCCATACTTCGCTAACCCATGGCGGTATATGGACATTGCCGTGTAATAGTGGCCTCTATCGACCTCCGCCTCCCAAAGCTTTCCCACGGCTTGGCTTACAAGGGAGCGATCAAGTTTTGTTCTCTCCGATTCCTCCAGAATTTGCACAGCAAGCAGCTCCGCTTCCTCCGTCGTAACGTTGTACAATGCTCTCTCTCGCACATATAATTCCGCCTCGGGATTTTTCTTTTTATACTTCAAGGCCAGTTTCTCAAAGTCCTCCAGCGTATGCTGCTCCTTTGTGAACGCCTTTACCTCCGCCCGGCACTCCTGCATGCTTTTAGACTCTTCCGCATCCCTCTTACGCGTCGCAACCCATTCCAGTATATGTTCCGCTTGTGCTATCTCGTTCTCGCGTCTGGCTAACTCGGCCCGTTCCACCTTCTCCTTTTCAAGTTTCCTGGGATCTATCAGTCTGGCTCTGCCCGGTCCCAACCACACCACCATATCTATCCCATACCCCTTGCCAAGAGGCTTGATGCGCCACAAGTGTTTGCACTGTCGCAATACAAGCATATTCAGGACCTGCCCGAGAGTCTCCCCTTCCGCAATCGTAATAGTGCGCGGTGGCACATAAACCCTTGGCAGCTTGTCAGAGTTGACATTAAAATATTCATCGACGGCATTAACACACCCGTTTCCGGTTGCTTTGCATATCTTAAGCAAGTCCTCGGAAATAGGCCCTACGGGCATAGCGACTGCCGACAATAACCCGCCATTAGGACCCATACCATAGCCATTCATGGGCAGCAAATTAACCACACCACCGGACACTGTCCATTTGTATCCGTGCTGACGGGCAACTATGGCATCCAATACACCTCTCACGGTCGTAGTGGTTAAGGTAAGCGGCTCTGCGGGGCCGGCAACTTTTCTGGTGTCCGCCAGTTCTTCGCCGCACACAAGATTTGCGACACGACAAAGTGTTTCAAACTCAGCGCCTGGCTGCGCGTAAAATTCCGGGAGACTTTTGTCCAGGATGGCCGGTGAAGAATCCTTCGGGGCAGTGGATATGGAGAGTATTGCCGCCAGAATGAATTTACCGATGTTCAACATGAATCAAATCTCCTGAAAGCAATACTGGGAAAGAGGCACGAAAACGCAAACGCATCAATCCGGTCCGGTTCATAAACGTCAAAATATCGGTATTCCGAATCTATAGGATATTAGCATAAGTTTTCAAACCCGCCCATATGACCGAAAGGACTATCAGGCAACCGTCGCTGGCCGCTGGCGCGTTGAGAAAATCTTAAACGCCATCTTTTCGTTGCGGGGAAGGATTATTTAAATTACAATCAGAACATCCCTGAGGGAGGGGTTTCCTAAACTTATGAAAAAGCTAACAGCAATGCTCGCATTCGCGGCTCTGGCGCTGTCCGCCGGCACCGTGTCCGCTGAGCCTCTGGAAAAGATGGCGAAGAAACTCGCCGGAGGCCTGCAGGACAAGAAAATCGCCAAAGTGGCCGTGCTTGATTTCCAGTACCACGAAGGCGCCAGGAGCAGCGGCTCCACCATTGTGCAGGAACGCCTTACCACCTATCTTGCCGAAACCGGCAAGGTGGAAGTCATAGAGCGCAACCTGATAAAGAAGCTCCTTGAGGAGCGCAAGCTGGAACTTACCGGCGTCATAGACCCGCAGACCACGCGCGAGGTGGGCAAGATACTGGGCGTTTCCGTAGTGATAACCGGCACGCTGAACGACCTGCCGGAAAAGGAAACCGAGGTCAACGCCCGCGCAGTGGAAACCGAAACGGGCAAGATAATTACCGCCGCCAAGGCCGAGATAGACCGCACCTGGACGGACAGCCCGGTCAAGCCGGCCCAGACCGTTTCCACGGGCGGAACCGGCACAAAAACGCCCCCCGCGACAACCACTCCCGGACAATTCCTGGGCAAGCCGCTGGTGCAGATAGCCATACTGCTGGACACCTCCAACAGCATGGACGGACTCATCAATCAGGCCCGGACGCAGATATGGACCATAGTGAACGAGTTCGTCTCGGCCGAGCAGAAAGGCAGGAACCCGGAAATACAGGTGGCGCTTTACGAATACGGCAACAGCACCCTGCCCGCCGGAGAGGGCTACATTCGCCGCCTCACACCCTTCACCACGAGCCTGGATTCAGTTTCAGAGATGCTTTTCTCCCTCAAGAC
>CAYPTM010000023.1:0-15234 GCA_964413345.1 uncultured Elusimicrobiales bacterium | reverse complement strand
CAGTATTTTATGGCGCCATGCTAACGGCGCTGGCATTTTTGCACCCCGTGAACGCCGGGGCAGTCGCTTCAAATCCGAACAGCGACGGTTACGCGGACTCCACGTCCGGGAACACCACGGATGTCAAACCGCCCATGACCTACGACCAGGTCAACGACTGCCTCAAAACGAACACCTGCAATCCCAAGCACATGCAGCACGCCATGCACTATCGTCCGTACCATCAGGCCCTCCAGCAGCAGTTCGCCCAGACCAGCGGCTTCACGACAAAGGAATGCCAGAGCAAGATTTCCAAGTACCTGACCATCTGCCAGGGCACCAACGCCGGGGCTTCCGTCTGCTCAAGCCGGGCCGCGGACAAGTATCCGTCCTGCGTCAACTTCATCAACAAGAGTATGATCAACAAAACGATGGAGGAGATGTACATAAGTTACGATACGCAGGAAAAGGAACTCGCGCTGGCGCCCGAGACCGAAAAAGTCTACGGCACTGAAGCCAAGGCCGACAACACCGGACTCAACATAAAGAACCGCTCCGGAAGCGGCTTCGCCACGCGCGCGGGCTCGGCCTTTCCTCCGGACCCGCAGGTGGACGCGCTCAGCCGCCAGATACGCGGCGGCGCCTTTGCCGGCGTCACGCTGGTCGACTTCCTTGACGGCATAGACGGCCGGGACGACCTTACCCCGGCCCAGAAAATGCGCCTGCGCGCCATAGCCAACGCAAACAAGGGCCTCTTCTCCAATTCGCTGGTCACGGAGAAAATGACAGCGGATACCTCCGGCCTCAACGACCCCTCGCGCGCGGACAAGGCAAAAAACCTGCTGGGCTTTGACGGCAGCTCCATGGAAAACGCGGCGAAGCTGCCTCCGGGGAAAGGCGGCGGCCACGCCATGTCCATTACCCAGAAAAGCGAAATGGAACGCCTTGCCGACGAAGCGAGAGGCAACAGGCTGACCGGGGCGGCCAATCAGGCCCTCGCGGCCGGGAATCCCGCCGCGGCATACGAAGCAGCCTCCCAGGCCATAGCGGCCAACCAGGGCGACTCCGGCGCGTACACCTCCCGCGCGATGGCCAGCTTCATGATGAACCGCTTCGACAGCACCAACGCTGACGCCACCCGGGCCCTGGAACTGGACCCGCGCAATGCGAGAGCATATTACATACGCAGCCGGGCAAACTATTACAAGAACAAGGTGGACGAAAGCTTTGTCGACGCCAGCCGGGCCATATCGCTGGACAGGGAATCCGCGCTCTATCTGCGCAACCGGGCCGGCATAGCGGAAGTGCAGCGCAACTACCGTCAGATGCTGGAAGACCTTCAGGCCGCCGCGAAAAAAGACGGCAGATATCAGACCGATTTCGACAAGGCCTTCAATATCTACGCGGAATTCGTCCCGGAATTCCAGAACGAAACCGGCGGCCCGGTGGTACAGCGTCCCGTAAAGCAGGAACGGCGCAACGACCCGATGTCGGAAACCGGGAAGCGCCTTAAAATCGGGCTTGGGATACTGCTTCTGGCCGGGGCGGGCATAGCGGCGGCGGCCTTTGCGGCGCGCAAACGCCGCGAGGAAGAAAAGACCGCCCTCCGCACCATGGGCGTGCCGGTGAAAACGGATACGGGAACACCGCCTTTAGCCGGCGCGGCGACGGCGGCGCGAACGCGGAAGGACGGAACCGCGGTTCCGCCAAGCGGGCCTGCCCCGCTTGGAGGCCAGTTCGCCATAAAGCGGGAACTGGGCCGCGGCGGGATGGGTGTAGTATACGAAGCCGAGGACCTTACGCTCGGCAGACGGGTGGCGGTAAAGGAAATGCTGGGCAGCTATGGCAACGAGGAATGGCGCAAGCGCTTCCTCAACGAGGCAAAAACCGTCGCGGCGCTATCGCATCCGAACATCTGCTCCATTTACACCGCGGTAGCCGAAGGGGAAAAGATATACCTGGTTTTCGAATACGTGGACGGACGTCCGCTGGACACGCTGATAAAAGCCTCCGGCAGGATACCCCCGACCCAGGCCAAACAGATTTTTCTTGGCGTGTGCGACGCCCTCATCTGCGCCCACGCGCGCAACATCATACACAGGGACATGAAGCCTTCCAACATAATGGTCACATCGGCGGGGACGCCAAAGGTGATGGACTTCGGCATAGCGAGACAGGCCGACTCTGAAGCGACCATGATGACGCAGTCCATATCAGGAACACCGGCCTACATGGCGCCCGAACAGATGGGCGGCACGCTGACGCGCAAGAGCGACATTTACGCGCTGGGCGCGACCATGTACCAGGCAATGACCGGAGTGCTGCCCTTCCGCTGCGCGCCGACCGATCCGGCGCGCAAAAACTACGTTTCCGCCAGAACACACGCCGGCGACATCAGCGAAAAGATGGACGCGCTTATGGCTAAGGCCCTCAGTTTCTCGCCTGAAGGCCGTTTCCATTCGGTGGAGGAAATGAAGGCCGCGCTAGAGGAGGCCCGTTAAAATGCAGACAAACCTTGGCGGCAGAAGCCCCGTGGTGGGGGACACGCTGACACTGAAAGGTTCCGCCTTTGAAATAACCGACCGCTCCACCTACCGCAACAACGAGGGCTATTTCGTCACGGAATTCTGCGCAGAGGATGACGATACGGAAAACTACCTCCTGCGGGAAAGCTATCCCAACGGTTCGGTCAAATGGTTTTTCACCAGATGGCAGGAGCCGGCCGGCTTCAAGGACGACAGCGGACGGGAGATACGCGACTATCTGAAAAACGGCGAATTCAATCTGCCCCAGCGCATAACCCGCAGGGAAGAGCAGTTCATGTTCGCGGATAAGACGGACGGCATCTACGCGGACAATCCGGGAGAGGACGAGAAAAAAATCACCTACGATTACTGGAACGGGGACCATACGCGGAACCTCGCCATAGAAAGCTGGGAAGACGGCAGCATGGATTTTTATATAGGGTCCTACATAGAACCGTCTGAAGGGCTGCTGGAGCCGGGCAGTTCCTTCTCCCGCAGAAGCCGCTCCTCGGACGAAGGGAACAGCCCGTTCTCGGTTGTGTTCACCATAATAATCATGATGGTGATATTCCTGCCGGAGCTGTCCTTCATACCAGTGGACGCCATGCTTTCCGGCGTGCTCGGCATAATGGCCGTGGGACTGTTCATCTGGGCCGCGCTGAAAAACACAGTGACGTCAGGCGTGACTGCCGTCATTACGGCGCTGGGACTTGGCGCCGGCTTCGACCGCTTCGCGCCACTGGGAACATGGCAGGGGGCGGCGATGCTTCTGCTGGCGCCGTTTATCCTTTGCAGGCTTACCGGCGACGACGGCCGCAAGGGGAACAAGGCCATGCTCTGCGCCTTCATGCTGGCGGTTCCGACGCTGGCCGCGGGCCTGCGCCGCTACTTTTCATTCGCGCCGGAGCCGCATTCTTTAGGGCAGTATCTGCTGGCGGCCGGTCCGGCGCTGATATGCGGCGTGTTCGGCTACATACTGGCGCTTTTCATAATCCCCGAAAGCGCCGCGGAGCAGAAATCATGAACGAAATACGGCTTTCAAAAAACACAGACGGCGGCCTTTCCCTTTTCATGGGGAGCGACCTCCAGTTCAACACATCCGACGAACGCCTGTACCATGAACCTCTCGGGCTGCTGCCGGCACTCCTCGCGGCGCAGCGCAAAAACGGGCCCATTGATGCCCTCGTGCTTGGCGGCGGCGACGGTCTGACCCTGCGCGAAATACTGAAAGTCCCCCTCTCCTCCGCGAAGCTGGTGGACATAAGCCCTGAAGTGCTTGCCCTGGGCAGAGGGCCGCTGGCTGAATTCAACCGCGATTCTCTTAATGACCCGAAAGTGACGGTGCTGGCGCAGGATGCGCTGTCGTTCGACATGGGCGAAAGCGCCTATGACCTGGTGGTGATGGACTTCACCTTCCCGAGGAGCGCCGGGGACTGCCGCCTCTTTTCCGCCGGATTTTTCGCCCGGATAAACGCCGCCCTCAGGCCGGGAGGCATACTGGCCATGAACAGCGTGTCCCCCGAATTCACCCCGGAAGCCTACGCCTGCATAGGCCGAACCCTCCGCACCGCGGGGCTTTTCCCCCGCCCCTACGCGCTTTCCATCCCGTCTTTCGAAAAGCAGGGATACGGCAAGTGGGGTTTCTACCTGGCCTCCGGCATAAAGATAAAGGACGCCGAACTGAGGACGCTGGCTTTTCCGGAAAGTAGCGTACTGGCCTCCTCTTCCGCCACCGACGCGGGGGAGCTGCCGCTCGCGCTCTGCGCGCTGGCCGGTGAAACGAAAGCGAATCAGACCGACGAACTGCTCTATTACCTTTCCAACTCTTCCCAGATAAAATGGAGCGGAGAATTCGGCCGCCCGTCTTTCTCCTCCGACAGGCGCGGCAACGGCCCCCGCCTTACGGCGGGGTGCGGCTTTTCCGCCTGGCTGAAGACACCGCAGGGGAAACGCTCGCTCGAGGAGCTTCTGCGCTGCGTGCCTTCCACCGGCAGGCTTAAGGCGGAGGGTTTCGTGGCGCAGTGGAGCGGCCAGTGCGAAACCACTTTCCGCGGGTTGAACCTTGAGGAATTCGCCAGGGAAACACTCAAGCGCGCAGCGGAGCTGCCCAAGCGATTCGTGCGGGAACTGCGCCGCCTGCTGGCCCTGCTGAAAAGCAGAATGCCATCCTCGCGGGAACTGCTTTTCTCGGCATACAGGGTGTTCGCCATATTCCTGATAATGCTGGTACTGGTGAACGTCGTGTTCCCGGACAACCTCTACGCAAAAGGCTACAGCGGCGGAGGAGGCGGCTGGGGCGGGAGCGGATTCAGCTTCTCGCGCCCATACCGCTCGCATTATTACCGCAGCAATTTCAGCACTGGCAGCGTGAAGTTCCGCTTCACCGACTCCAAAGGCAACGCCCTGAACACCTACTCGCTGATGCAGTTGAACAAAAACATGTGCGTGCTGGACAGCGGAACAATATCCTACGACCCGGGACTGCCCGGCTTCACATGCCTGCTGGAGCCCGGCAAGCTCACGGTGCTCTCCCGGAAGGAGGGCGGGAAGCTGATGGAACTCCCCTCCACCAAGGAACTTTACGCCCAGGCGCTGGAGTCGCTGGAGCAACAGAAGAAAATACTCGGCCCCGCGATGGCGGAACACAAACGCTGGCTTGAGTGGATAAGGTGGGCGCCGCTCAGCGGGGAGCAAAAGAAGATGGACATGGAGCTGGCCCAGCTCGGCAGCATAGACAGGGCCCTGGACACGGCCATATCGTCCTGGAAAGGCGCACTGCCGCCGGAAGCCCAGCCCAGGGACGGATGGAAACAGATATTTCCGGGCATATACGCGGGGGAGAGGAAGACATATGGTCCGTTGCGCATGGTATCGACCTCCAACAACCCTTCCGGTGACAGATATGGCACGCCACCGATGCTCCTTTTCGTGAACACCGACGGGACCACGGTCGAGTTCGACCCGGCCACGCCGCCGGACATGCCGGAAACGCTCATACCGGAACGCTATGTGTTCATTTACCGCATAATGAAAAAAGCCGCGGTGGAAGGCACCTATCCGGACATGATATTCGCCCTTCAGGCGTGGGAGAACGTTTATCCCTCGCTGAAGCTTGCGCCGGCCTCCGCGCCGGTCGGGAATATACCACCGCATCCATGAACTTCAGACTGCTTGAAGCCGCGGACAAACCAGCATGGGACGCGCTGACCGGCGCGGACCCGCGCAGCGGTTTCATGCAGTCGTGGGACTGGTCTCGCTTCAAGGAACTATACGGCTACACGGTCATCAGGGCCGGGATTTTCGAAGAGGGCACGCTGCGCGGCGGCGCGATGGCCTACGCCTACGACACGCCGGCAGAGCTCTCCATGCTGGTAATGCCGGACGGGCCAGTAATGCCGGACTGGAACGCGACCGGGACGGAAAACCTGCTTTCCGATTTCTGCGCCTTTCTCGCGGAACGCCCGGAAGCGGAAAAAGCCGCGCTGATAAGGATTCAGCCAAGACTCGAAGACCCGCCCGAGTGGCTGCAAAAGCTGCCCCGCGCGCCGCTTGACCTTGTCCCGGACGAAACGCTGCTGGTTCCGCTGTCCGGCGGGCCGGAAGCCATACTGGCCGGGATGAAACAGAAAGGCCGGTACAACGCGCGCCTTGCCGAAAGGCACGGCGTAGAGGTTGAACGGAGCGCCGACCCGGACCGAGCTCAGGATTTTTACCGGATACTGGACGCGACCGGGAAGTACCATGACTTCATGGTGGAGCCGCCGTCCTTTTTTTCATCTCTGGCCGACATAATGATGCCGGCGGGCAAGGCGGCTTTCTATTTCGCCCGGTGCCGTGGCATAACGCTGGCCGCAGCGCTGGCGGTTTACCACGGCAGGCAGGCCACTTTCCTCTACGGCGGGCACATACCCCTTCTGAGGGAAGTCATGGCGGGATATGCCATGCACCGGCGCATCATGGAAGACGCGGCCCGAGCCGGCTATGAGGATTACGACTTTTACGGTTACGTAACGCCGGAAAAAGAGGGACACCCGTACTTCGATTTTTCCAGGTTCAAGGAAAAATTCGGCGGCAGGTACAGCCGCCGGTGCGGTTCCCGCGATATTGTATACTACAATCGCCTGGCGAGAGCCGCCTGCAGCGCGGCCCGCGCCACGAACTAGGAGACACAATGGAAAGAACACTCGAATCAGTGGTTTACATCGCCCTGGCATTCGCGCTGTGCTACGCCGGCAAGCTTCTGTATCCCCGCTTTCACGGCAGGCTTGAACTGGACAGGGAACTTACCGCAAGGGACAACCTCGCCCTTGCCGTGCCGCTGGGAAGCTACTACCTGGCCATAATGATAGTCATGGGCGGACCGCTCTCCGGCATCGGGGAAGGACATTTTCTAAAGGAACTGCTGCTGACCGCCCTGTGGGGCGCGGCGGCGCTCTTCCTCCTGCTTGTTTCGCAGAAAATCATGGCCCGGGCGCTTTTCCCGGGCATCTCGCTGGACGACGAGATAGTGAAAAAGGAAAACGCCGCCGCCGGCATACTCACTGGCGCGGCATATCTTTCCTCGGCACTGCTGCTTCTTGGCGCCACGGCGGGAGACAGGAACGCTGCCGTGTCGTTCATTTTCTGGGCCGTAGCGCTTGGCCTGGAAATCGGCGCGGTCATGCTGTTCCTGAAAGCGGCCAAATACAGGATGAAGGAAGAAATTCTCCGCTGCAACAACGCGCTGGCCCTGTCGGTCGGAGGCATGCTCATAAGTATAGCCCTGATAATGAAAATGTCCGTGACCGGGGAATTCCCGGGCTGGGCGGCGGCATTCGGAGGGACGCTGTTTTACGCGCTGTCCGGCACGGTGCTGCTTTACGCGGTAATGAATCTGGTGGACTGGATACTGCTGCCGGGCGTCACGATAACCGGAGAGCTGATCGAGCAGAAAATCCCGAATACCGGAGTCGGAGCGCTTACCGGACTGTTTTACATTGGCGTGTCGTTCCTTGTCATCTGGGTGCTTTAAAGGAGTCCTATGGAAGCCAAAATATGCGTTGAGAAAGGGCAGGTGCTGGTTTACCGTGCTTTCGACATAGGTGGCGAAATCGACCTCGTCGCCGCACAGAAACTTATCGTTCCTCCGGGCCAGACCGGCAGATTCAGACTGGCAGGAGAAAACCGCCCCTTCATGATGAAGGAACCCCCCATAGCGTTCACGGTGGGAGAGGATAAAGTCACGCTCGCAGGGGAAACCCGCCCCGCCGTGGTCTCGGGCAAGGTTTGGGGATACGGGGTCCTGTCATTAACGTTCCATATAGCCATCCCGCCCGGCACGCCCTGGGAAACCATGCTGAAGATGGCGCGCGAAATAGAGAACAGCACCCAGTTCACAGAACTGGCGCTTGCGCGCAAAAAAGCCATAGCGGAGCAGATTAAAACAGCCGTCAAAAACCCCAGCGACTGGGACACATTCGAGGACTACACCACATGGTTCATCGAGAAGTTTTCCGGAGTGGCCATGCCGGAGGAGCTGCTTGCGGCGGTGGATATACCAGCGCTGCTTCTGGCCGAGCCGAAGGAACGGCTTTCCCACAACACTAAACGCTTCATACTGGAAACGGCATTGCAGTACAGCGACGGCGACCTGGCGGTGATAGACTGGAACAGCGCCCTCCTCGTCGAGCCGGACGGACAGCGCGACACCGCCGACGTCATAGAATTCTCCCTCACCCACCTGCTGGAAATGCGCTATTATGATGAGCTGCTTGAGCGCAGGCTGACGGATCTTTACGACGCGCTGGAGGGGCACAGACCGGGCCTGCTCAGCAACCGCTATTCACAGCTCGCGGAGGACGCCAGCCGGAAATACATAGAATTCTCGGAATTCCTGAGCAGGCTGGACAACTCTCTCAAAAGCGTGGGCGACACATATCTCGCCACGGTATTCCGCGCCGCCGCCCGGGAATTCCGCTTCCGCGACTGGAAAGCCAGCACAGCGCGCAAGATGGAAACGCTCGCGAAAATATCCGAAATGGTGCAGGTGGAGATAAACACGCGCCGGAGCCACTGGCTGGAAATAGTGGTCATAATCCTGATCGCCATAGAAATAGTGCCGATGTTCGCCAACATGGCGCACTGACGGACGGGAAGATTCCGCACCGGGTTTATCATGATTGAACCTTATGCTGACCAAGCTTGAAATAACGGCGGCCGCGGCAGGCGCGGCGCTTCTTGCCCTGTGCGCTCTTTCAGGGGAGCGGATGGAGGTGTCCCTGCGTTTTTATCCGAAGGACGGAATAATCTCGCGAAGCTGGGAATCGGGCAAATTCCAGCGCGCCAACTTCCGCCAGACTGACGAAGTGTCCGGGAAAAAGCCCCGCAGGGCTTCCGCCCGGCCCGCGCCGGCCCAGCAACGCCAGCAAATAACGGATACACGCGCCAAAACCTGGCAGAAAATAAACACAGAGGACGGACAGATAAACGCGGAATACGGCTTCCTCAATTTCAACAACGACAGCCTGCGCGTCAGCTTCTCGATAACGGAAGATTCCCTGGCGGCCTATTCAAGAGGCTACGGCTATTCGGACGCGGAACTTAAGTCCCTGCGGAACTGGTACGAGACGGAACTGCATAACGCATACCAGTACGCGGTAAAGAACAAACACTCGCAGAAGCAGCTTGACGCAGCCTCGGCCGCGATAGAAACGGAATACAAAAGCCGCCAGCGGGACCTCTGGACAGAGCGCGGCTTCAAACTTCAGAGAGGCAACGTCCTCTCCGCGGACATACCGGCTATAGTGAGAAAAAACGCAAGGAACATGCGCCCCGTGGCCATCAGCCTCAACGACATAGCCGACAAGATGGATTACGACCCGGAAACGCTGGTTGCCGCCTCGCTGGCCATGGTACAGACCGCCATAGAATACAAGATACCGCCGGACATAACGGCCGGGAAGCATACCGGCGGCATATTGCCGCCCATGGAAACAATGGCCAGAGGATGGGGAGACTGCGACACCAAAACTGCCCTGCTGGCGGCCATACTCTCGAACTGGGACGGCATCCGCCTTATTGGGGTCAGCATACCGAAGCACTACCTTATGGCGGTAATGCGCTCGCCGGGTAAAGGGGACCTTTTCGTGGAATACAAGGGATTGCAGTACGTGCTGCTCGAACCCGCCGGCCCGGCCTGGCTGCCGCCGGGCAAGGTAGGGGAAAGCACGCTTGAGTTCATAAAGTCCAGCGACGGCTTCGCGCTGGAACCGCTAAATTTCTGAAACACCATATCAAGGAGACACCATGTTTCTTAACCGCCTGACCATAAGCCTGTTCGAATTCCTGCTCACCGTGGCGATGAGCGGCATAGTCATATACGTCACCTACCGCCTTTTCATCCGGGCCAACCCGGACTTCGACATGGAGGAGGAAATAAAGAAAGGAAACACCTCCGTGGGCGTTCTGGTAGGCGCGATAATGCTGTCCGCGTCCATCATAATGCTGCGCGGGCTGGAATCCGTGGTCAGCATGTTCCGCATGCACCTGGCGGCGCAGATGGAGAACACCCTTCCCGCGTGGAAGATAACGCTGCTCGGGCTCGGCCACCTCGCCCTGTCGCTCGCGCTGGCCATATTCACCATATCGTTCACGCTGAGGATGTTCGGCAAGATGACCAACAAGCTGAAACCGGATCTGCGCCTCGGCAAGGAACTGGAAAAGGGGAATCTGGCCGTCGGCATACTGCTGGCCAGCGTAGTGCTGATAGCCGCGCTTTATGTCGGCGAAGGGGTGAGCGCCGTGACGAAGGCGCTGGTTCCCCAGCCCTCCATAGGCAAGATTCAGATAATGCGGTAAGCCCGTCAGGGCACCAGAATTCGCACTTCTTCGGACACGGCGCTGCGCGAAGCTTCAAGAACCTTGAAGTCAGGCGCGGCGCCGCTTTCTTTCTCGAACACTTCCACAAGAGCCCTGGCCGCGAGGCCCGGCTTGTTGCGCTGCCCGCTCAGGTGCCCGAGCATGACGGCCACCGGGGGCTTTTTACTTTTGCGCCGCACATCAAGCAGCAGGCGCGCGGTGCGCTCGTTGGGCATGTGCCACGCCGAATTGGGATTCGGGTTCAGCACCAGCATGGAGGGGTCGTGGTTGGCCTCTATGAATATGAAATCGCTGTCCGCCAGTTCGGAAACCAGCGCGGGGCTCCAGGCGAAGAAATCCGTGAATACGCCCAGCTTGACCAGCCCTTTTTCGTCGGATATGATAAAGCCGTAATTGCGCAGGCCGGGCGAGTGCCTGACCTCAAGCGCGCGGAAGCGCAGGGAACCTATCTTGAATATCCAGTCGTCGAAACAGCCGAAACGCGCCTGGGCCCCGCCGGCGGCGGAAAGCACGTGGCGGTAGCTGTTCTTGTGGCAAAGGACCGGCGTCTCGCTCTCGGCGAAAACCTTCATCGGCTGTTTGCCCACATGGTCGCCGTGCCCGTGAGTTATAAGCACAGCCGTCACCCCCAAAGGACCGCCGGTATACTCCCCCAGAAGCTGTTCGGTAAGACGCCGCGTCTTGAAGCCGCAGTCTATAAGGACCGAGGCACCCGGAGCCTTGACGAGGAGGCAGTTCTCCGCGCTGCCGGAACGCAGCGCCCTGAAAGAAATTTCCGTCATTTTGACACCAAAGCCTCCACCGGATAATGGTCCGAAACCCTTGCCCGTCCGCCCGGTGTTTCAGCCCCGTCCACAAGCGCGATTTCCGCGCGGCGCGGAGAGGCAAGACGGGCCAGCATGGAATCAGTCACCACGAAATGGTCGTAATTGTTCTGCGGAACGCCTTTCGGCCTTGAAGTGGGTTCGTCCACAAGCACGGTCAGATGCTGGCCGCCATGTTTCTCGATAAGCTCTTCAACGGCGGGCCAGGAGGCGCTTTTTCCCCGCGCACTCAGGGCTTTGCCCTGCCGCGAAGGAAGATTGAAGTCCCCCGCTATGACCACATCCCGGTTCGCCGGGTCCTTTGAATAGACGGCCAGCCAGTCAAGCACGGCATCCATTTCCCGTTCGGCGGCCGCCGTATTTCCCCCCTCGAAAGACAGGTGAAGGGAAAGCAGCGTGAAATCGGAACCGCCTTCGGAAGATATCCTTGCCCAGCGTACAGGATGACGCGCGGCGTTGATGTCAGGCCCTTCCTGGAAAAGCAGGCCGTCGGCCTTTATGGACGCGCAGCCTTTGCGGACAAAGATGGCGTTATCCTGGCTGTCAGGCGTGTCGGAAAAACTGGCCGTCCAGGCCGTGGGTCCGCCCGGAAGCCCGCTCTCGAAAAGGGCGAGGCCTTTATCGTTCGCTATTTCCTGCACGGCCATTACGCAGACCATGGTGGAGATGACGGCGGCGTATGCCCTGCGCGCTGCCTCAAGCCGTTCCGGCTTCACATTGCCGAAAGTCTGGACGTTCCATGAAACCAGTTCATACGCTCCGCCCGCAGCGGAGGAAGCCGCCTTTTCAGCGGCCGGAGCGGACTGAGCAGAAACGGGACCCGGAGCCCGGCGCTCGGAATGCAGGCGGATGAACAGCAGGACAAGAAGCAGTATTATCGCAATGGCAAGAAGCCACGCGAAAATCTTGAAACCACGGGAAGAGGCCATCAGGAACACACCTCGGCATCCTGCCGGGAGCCACGGAAGCCAAGCTTGCCGGAGAGGAGAAGATTAAGCAGCACCGCCATCAGCGTGCCGAGAGCTATACCCGACACGTTGAGGCCGTATATCGTAAGGCCCTTTGAACCGAGCCCGGTGGCCACTATTATGGAACTGCCCGCTATGACCAGATTCCTGTGCTGGCAGAAATCCACGCGTGCATCCACCCATATCTTAACGCCCATCATGGCTATCAGACCGAACAGCACGATGGACACGCCGCCCAGAACGGACTGAGGAATGGAATGAACCAGCGCGCCGAATTTGGGACACAGCCCCAGCAGTATGGCTATGCAGGCCGCCGCGATAAAATTGTAAACGGAGAACACCCTTGTTATGGCCATGACGCCCATATTTTCGGCATAGGTGGTCTGGGGAGTGCCGCCGCCGCACGCGGATACCAGCGTTGCCGCGGCGTCGCCTAAATACGCCCGGCCGAGGTAACGGTTGAGGTCCCGCCCCATGAAATTGGATATGGCCTCCAGATGGCCCTTGTTCTCCGCCACCAGCACTATAAAGACCGGGGCTATGGCCACTATGGCTCCCGCGCTCCATGAAGGCGTCTGGAAATGAGGGATTCCGAACCACGGCGCGGCAACAACTTTGTCCCAGGCGGACGGGTCCACAGCTCCCGCGGCGACGGCGAAAGCATAGCCGGCCACCACGCCCGACAGTATGGGAAGAAGGCGCAAAAGCCCTCCCGCATAAATGGAAACGCAGGAGGCCGTCACGAAAGTGACGCACGCCACCGCCAGATTTACGGCGTCGCGCCCGCAGGCCACGGTAAGACCGCCGTTGAGCGCGTTGTCCAGCGCGGAACCGGCCAGATTGAGACCGATGAGCGCCACCACGCTGCCGGTGACCACCGGCGGCATGAGGCGGTCTATCCAGCCGGAACCGCTCCTGAGCGTATAGGCGGCCGCCGCCATGTAAAGCACCGCGGCGGACGCTATGCCGCAAAGGGCGAAGGGTATATTATCCGGTCTGCCTCCCGTTACGGCAAGCACCGGCCCGATGAAGGCGAAGCTGGACCCCAGATAGCTGGGAACCTTCCCCCCGGTAGCAAGCACGAATATAAGCGTGCCTATGCCGGAGAAGAAAAGCGCCAGCTGGGAATCGAATCCCATTATTATTGGGGCCAGCACCGTCGCGCCGAACATGGCGACGACGTGCTGCGCGGCCAGCGGCAGCAGCCGGCCAAGGGGCAGTTTGTCTTCCGGATAATATACCCTGTTCATAAACCTCCGCGTCAGAAAGTCTGCGTGACCTTCGAAAGGCCGCGCGGCTTGTCAGGGTTGAGTCCGCGCTCCACGGAGAAGCGCAGCGCGGCAACCTTGAGCTCTATATCCGCCAGCACGGCCGAGAACGGAGGCTCGCACGCGACGGGAGCCAGCACATGGTATACCGTGCCGCGAGCTTCAAGCGCCTTGCGCACCAGGTCCAGGTCGTCTGGCAGGGTGGGAGTCGGCGAAAGCAGGAACACAAGGTCCTTCGGGCCGTGAGCGCCTATCGGGCCGTGCAGGAATTCTGCGGCGGAGAAGGCCTCGGTATGCAGACCAGCCATTTCGCGGAACTTGAGCGCGGCGTCGGTGGCTATGCCGTAGAAGGGGCCGCGGCCCACGAAGGCCACTACCGGGGCGGCGCTGAGGTCGCTCCAGAACTTGAAACGGGCCTGCGGGGAAAAAAACTGCTCGTGATTCTTGAGCATGGAGCGCGCCGCGGAAATCGTGTCCGAGAATGCCGATTTGGCGAACGGTTTTTTCCATATCTGCGCCGCCCACAGGCACAGCCAGAGCTGGAGGGAGAATGTCTTTGTGGCAGCGACGGCGGTTTCCTTTGAATGGGAAAGGACAATGTTCGCGTCGGCGGCGCGGGCCAGCGGATTCTGCGCCAGGTCCGGCTCGTTGGTTACGGCTACGCCGCGCGCGCCCCAACCTTTCATCTTCTCAAGGCAGGCCACCACGTCGGAACTGCGGCCGGACTGGGAGAAGGCCCACACGGCCTTGCCCTTGAAGTTGAGGGGGTGGTGCGCCTCGAAAATAGCGTGGGGATGCACGAACTCAGCCCTCACGCCCGCGAACACTTCCCAGACGTATTTGGCGAAAAGCGTGGCGTTGCCAGAGCTGCCGCGCCCGACAAGGTGCACGGAATCGTCGTCGCCCCTGAGAAGGGCCGAGGGCAGTTCCTTTTCCGCCCTGGAGGAGAACTCCTCAAGGAGGTCGGGAATTGCCATTATGTCCTGCCAGACCAGCGTATCTTCCATTTTCATAGCGTAGTTTTGAACCATTCCTTTAGCGACTCAAGTCCCCTTCCCACGGAAACGGAAGGGGTGAAACCCAAATCCCTGCGCGCGGCCGTTATGTCGAACCAGTGGGCCGTGCAAAGCTGCTTTACCACAAAACGCGTAAGGCGCGGCTCGTCCTTGCGGCGCAAAACGCGCCAGACCAGCTCGCCCGCCGAGGCGGCCGACATCGCCAAACCATAAGGCACCCTCCTGGTGACAGGAGGGAGCCCCGCGGCGGCCAGTATGCCGTCCGTCATATCCCACACGGGCCATGGTTCCCCCTGCGAGATGAAATAGGCCCTGCCGCATACCCGTGAGCCCGGGGCCAGCTTTTCAAAAGCCAGCAGATGGGCCATGGCCGCGTCATCTATATAAGTGGTGTCCACGAGCTTGTTGAAACCGCCTATGCGGGCCAGCTTCCCCCTGCCGCCCTGCTCCACTATGCGCGACACTATATGGTTGCGTCCCGGCCCCCACACGAGATGGGGGCGTATGGCCACGGTCATGAGCCCGGGGGCGTTTGCGGCAAGCACGAGGCGTTCAGCCTCAGCCTTGGTGCGGGAATAATAACAATCGAAATTTCTCGGGAACGGGGCCCTTTCGTTCCAGCCCTCCACATCCCCGCCGTTGAACACCACGCTGGGCGAACTGGTGAACACCAGCCTGTCCACCCGCGCGGAGCGGCAGGCGGCGATGACATTGCCGGTGCCGAGGACGTTTATCTCCTCGAATTCCCTGAGCGAGCCCCACATGCCGACACGGGCGGCCACGTGGAACACGCCCTC
>CAYPTM010000022.1:0-15635 GCA_964413345.1 uncultured Elusimicrobiales bacterium | reverse complement strand
CGCTTGAAGATTACGTTTATGACCTTGGTGTTCTCGTCAAGGAACAGCCAGAAGGAGTAGCCCAGCTTCTCCATTTCGAAAGCGGCGTCGTCCGGGCTCATGGGAGACACGTGGACCTGCTTCACGACGGAGAACTTTATCTCGGCCTGGGGCATGACCGCGTCCGCCGGCACAAGGCGCATGTCCTCGTCCGTGCGGTGGTCTTTCATTTTCTCTTTGTATTTCTTTATCTGACTGCTGATCTTGTCGACGGCGGAATCCACTGCCGCGTAAAGGTCGGAGGATTCGGCGCTGGACTTGAGAGTCTGCCTCGCGGCGTGAACGACGACTTCGGCCCTGTTGACTTTCTTTTCCACGGTCAGTATTACCTGAGCCCAGACTATGTGCTCGAAGTGGCTCTGAACTTTGTCAACCCGCTCCTGGATATAATCCTTGAGCGATTTTGTAAGCCTTACATGGCGGGCCACGATATGAACTGTCATTTTTGCGTTACCTCCGGGGGTTTCCTGTCGCCGGCCGTTTTTTTGCCGGCCTTGCCGGCCTCTCCGGCCGAAAAAAGGTCCTATAGGTATTCGAACCTATATGGGAAATTAAACAACAATGCCGCGCGTTTTGTCAATCTTTTATTACGTAATGTATATATTATACCCTTACTCAATTTTTTCAGAAATACAGGTATCCCCCCACAGTATTTAAGTCAAAAAACGCTCTAAAGCCCGTTTACGCTCCATTAAAGCAAAATGATTGACTAGCTATATTATTTATTGATAGTATATTTCAAATCCCGGACAAACCTGATAATCTGTTGAATAATCTTTTGAAACAGGGGTTTGCGCGGCGGGCGGGTGAAAGTTATCAACAACCCTTAACGCCGTCTGAGAATAGTCTTTTTTCCCGGCATTTTAAAAGGCAATTTATTGGATCTATCAACACCTGTTGATAAGCTGTTGAAAACTATGGACGCAAAGCAAATCTGGACAGAAATTACCGCCCAACTGGAAAAGGATCTGGGCAAGGACACCATTGACCTCTGGTTTCAGCGGGTCAAGCCTGTTTCACTGGACGGCAGCATATTAAAGCTGGAAATACCGAACCAGATGTGGTACGAAACACTGCGCACCCGCTATGAGGAAAAGATGCTTTCGTGCGCAAGGAATATTTCCGGGACCGAAATAACGCTGGAATACACTCTTGCGCCCAGCGTTCCCTCCCAGCCCGCGGTCAGGAGCAGGGAAGAGGAAGAGTCAACAGAGCATCATCAGTCTCACGCCGCTTTTCCCAACAGGCTTACGGCCTCATACACTTTCGACGCGTTCATAGAGGGCCCTTCCAACCGTTTCGCGTGCAAGGCCGCCCAGGCCGCGGTCAAAAGGATGGGGGAAAGGGCTAACAATCCCCTTTTCATATACAGCAACCCGGGTCTTGGAAAAACGCACCTCCTCCATGCCGTGGGAAACGAAATAATCAAGAACAACGCGCGGGCGAAAGTCCTCTGCATGTCCGGGGAGGAATTCGTCAACGAGTACATAGAGTCCCTTCAGAACAAACGGTCCGAGTCGTTCCGCAGCAAATACCGCAACCTGGACTGTTTCCTGGTGGACGACATACAGTTCCTGCTGGGCTCCGGAAGGGAAAGGAGCGAGCAGGAGTTCTTCTACACTTTCAACGCCCTGTTCGAGTCCAAGAAACAGATAGTTCTTACTTCCGACCGCGCGCCGGGGGAACTTCAGATAGAGGAAAGGCTGGCGTCAAGACTCCTGTCCGGCATAGTGGCGGAGATGAAGGTCCCCGACGTGGAAACCCGCATAGCCATTCTGCGCCAGAAACGCGATATACTCAAGCTGGCTATTTCCGATGACGTTCTGGCGTTCATGGGCACTCACATGAAATCCAGCATAAGGGAAATGGAAGGCGGACTGGTGCGGCTGAACGTCTATTGCCAGAGCCACAACGCCGTTCCCACACCGGATATCGCGAAGGAAGTCCTGTCGGACATGATACGCCTTTCCGACAGAGCCCCGGTGGTGAGCATAGATTCCATAAAGAAGATTGTCGCCAAGCATTATTCCCTGGCGATAGAGGATTTCACCTCCAGCAGAAGGAGCGAATCCATAGCTTTTCCAAGACAGATAGCGATGTACCTCGCCTGCGAAATGACGGAGCTTTCCCTCCCTGAAATCGGCAAAGCGTTCGAAAAGGACCACTCCACTGTGGTTCATTCACGCAAGAGAATAAGCCGGGAGCTGGAGCAGAACCCGTTTTTCGTGACAAAGATAAACGAAATAAGGAATGAGGTACTGACTGTTGATAGCCTGTGAATAGCAGCAATAACAGGCCGCAGTGTTGACAGCGTTGATAAAGAAGGGGTTTACCAACACCCTGTGTTGATAAAATTCCTCTCGGCGCCCAACACGGCCAACACAATCAACACACCATATAGGGAGTGTAGATGATGATGAAAATCCTCAGCACCAAAGATAACCTTCTGGAAGGCATACAGATAGTGCAGGCATCCACCTCTTCAAGGGCAACCCTGCCCATACTCCACAACTTCCTCATGGAAGCGGACAATGGAAAGATAAAACTTGTCCGCACAGACCTGGAAATGGCCACCACGCATTACATCAACGCGGATGTGGCCGAGCCGGGCGCCATAACCGTTCCCGCAAAGGATTTCTCCGAAATACTTCATAACCTTCCTTCAGACAAGGATATCGAGGTGCGTCTCGATTCCTCCAGCAAGGTGCACATACACTGCGGCAAATCCAAGTTCTGGGTCATGGGCGTTCCGAAGGAAGAGTACCCCGTCATCCCGGACATAGGCTCGAACGACCTGTTCGAGGCTCCTGCCGAAGTGATACAGCGCATGGTGCAGAAGACCATTTTCGCCGCTTCGACGCAGGAGACCCGCTACGTTCTTAACGGCGTGCTCTGGATAGGCGGCAAGAACGGCCTAGAGATGGTGGCCACCGACGGCCGCCGCCTCGCCATAGCCAGCAACGCCGAGATCAAGACCCCGAAGGACGTGAAGGTCATAGTGCCTACCAAGATACTGCAGGAATTCCTGCGCTTCCTCGGCATCAATAAGCCCGAGAAGGACGAGAAGGTCACCATAGGAATAGCGTCCAACCAGATAGGCTTCAAGATGCGCACAACCACCTTCATTTCCCGCATCATCGAGGGAAATTTCCCGAACTACGAGCAGGTCATACCCTCCAAGAGGGATGTCAGCTTCGAGGCCGACACCAAGGAACTGCTGGCCGTAACAAAGCGCGCGGCCCTGTGCGTAAGCGACAGGGGCGGCGCGGTCAAATACCAGCTTAAGGCAGGCTCCCTGCTTGTAAGCGCGGCCTCGCAGAAGATGGAATTTGAGGATGAAATACCCGTTTCCTACAAGGGTTCCGATTTCACCACGTCGTTCAACCCCCAGTACATAATAGACGTGCTCAAGAATATCGACACGGCCAGCGCTTCGTTCGGAATGACCACGGCAATAAATCCCGCCATAGTGGAACCGACCGGCCAGCCGGGCTGCAAATACATAGTGATGCCAGTAAGGGCATGACAAAAGGACGGGGCTGGGTCTCCGCCGGCGAGATAACTTCCCACATGGGGATGCTGCACCGCCAGCTTGCCAATCTCGCCGTGCTGGACAAGGTGTGGGAGACCGAGGCCGGCGCAATGTCCAAATACTGGAAGCTGGAGGCCGTGGAGGGGGATGCGCTGGTTGTAAAGACGTCCTCCGCCATGGCGGCGCACGAGCTTGCGCTGAAGGAAACCCAGCTGTTGAAAAACCTGAATAAACATTTTTCCAAACCCTGGATACGCTTTATCAAAAGGGTTTGACAAGGAGTCAGCATGACAGTGGACAAGGAAGTCACCATCGACAAGAACGCTGAATTAAGGAAAAGTTACGACTCTTCCAAAATTACCGTACTAGAAGGCCTGGAGGCCGTGCGCAAGCGCCCGGCCATGTACATAGGCTCCACGGGGGCGCAGGGCCTGCACCACCTCGTTTACGAGGTTGTGGACAATTCCGTTGACGAAATTCTGGCCGGAGGGGCGACCGAGATTGAAGTCACCCTCAAGGCCGACAACGTGGTTACCGTCATGGACGACGGCCGCGGCATACCCGTGGACCCCATGATGAACACCAAGGACCCCAAGATAAAGGGCAAGTCCGCCCTTGAAGTCGTCATGACCGTCCTTCACGCGGGCGGCAAGTTCGACAGCGGCGCGTATAAAATATCCGGCGGCCTTCACGGCGTCGGCGTCTCGGTCGTCAACGCCCTTTCCGAATGGCTTGAGGTCGAGGTCTACCGCGACGGCAAGGTCTGGTACCAGATATATGACCGCGGAGTGCCCCGCGCTCCCATAGCCTGCACCGGGAAGTCCTCCGAACACGGCACCAAGGTGACGTTCCGCCCGGACCCGAAGGTTTTCGGCGATAATATCTACTCTTATGACGTGATAGCCAACCGCCTGCGCGAGCTGGCCTTCCTCAACGCCGGAATCAAGATCATACTCTCCGACGAACGCGACGAGAAGGAGCATACCTTCCTCTACGAGGGCGGCATATCCGAATTCGTCAAATACCTCAACACCAGCAAGACGACCCTCCATCCCGAACCCATACACATCACCCGCGAGGTCGAGGGCTCCTACGTGGCTTTCGCCATTCAGTACAACGACAGCTACTCCGAGAATATCTTCAGCTTCGTCAACAACATTAACACCATAGAGGGCGGCACCCACCTCAGCGGATTCCGCTCGGCCCTTACCAGGATAGTCAACGACTACATAAAGAAGTACGAGCTGGGCAAGGACAAGGACCTCAACGTCACCGGCGAGGACATGCGCGAAGGCCTCACCGCCGTGCTGTCCGTCAAGATACCGGCGCCCCAGTTCGAGGGCCAGACCAAGACCAAGCTGGGCAACTCCGAAGTGGAAGGCATAGTGAAGTCGGTCGTAGGCGAAACGCTGGCCACCTTCTTCGAGGAAAACCCCAACACAGCCAAGGGCATCTGCAACAAGGCCATAGACGCCGCCAAGGCGCGCGAGGCGGCCCGCAAGGCCAAGGAACTCACCCGCCGCAAAGGGGCTCTGGACGGTTCCGGCCTGCCCGGAAAGCTGGCCGACTGCCAGGAGCGCAATCCCGAACGCGCGGAAATATTCATAGTGGAAGGAGACTCGGCCGGCGGTTCGGCCAAGCAGGGCCGCGACCGCGTTTTCCAGGCCATACTCCCGCTCAAGGGTAAAATTCTCAACGTCGAGAAGGCCCAGCTCATCAAGATACTTTCCAACGACGAAGTGCGCACGCTCATATCCGCGATAGGCACCGGCGTGGGAGAGGGCGAGGACGGCTTCGACCTCACCAGGCTCCGCTATCACAAGATCATCATCATGGCCGATGCCGACGTTGACGGGCAGCACATACGCACGCTGCTGCTGACGTTCTTCTATCGCCAGATGCGCCCTCTTATAGACAACGGCCACATATACATAGCCCAGCCGCCGCTCTACAAGCTTAAAAAGGGCAAGACGGAGCTTTACCTGGACAACGAGGAAAAGCTTCAGGGCTGGCTGCTCAAGGAAGGCCTCAAGGCCGCCTTGATCGAAAGGGTAAAGGACAACTCGAAGCTGGAAGGCAAGGACCTCTCGGACCTCCTGGCCGTGCTTATTGAGACAGAGGACCTTGTCCGCCGGCTGGAAGTGAAGAGCCTCGGCCTGAAGGATTTCTTCGATTTCCTGAAGAAAGGCCAGATGCCGGTTTACCGCGTTCCCAACGAGGACGGCACCTACCGCCTTTTCTTCAGCGAAAAGGAATTCCGCGATTTCGAGGCGAATTACGTCAAGGAGCGCAAAGCCAAGGTGCTGGCCGAGATGGCAGCCGCCGGGCAGAACGCAACTGAGGTGGATTTCGAGGAGGATTTCACTCCTCCGCACCAGAGTCTGTGGGAAATGGGCAAGCTTATGGCCGTGGACATTAAGCTGCAGAAGATGGGCTATTCCATCAACGATTATGCGGCCGCCGATCCCGACAAGGCACCGGCCATCTGCCACGCGGTAAGCGAAAAAGGCAAGACGCCCATCAAGGACCTCAGGGGCGTCCTCAAGGCCGTCCGCGAGGCCGGCATGTCCGGCGCCAATATACAGCGCTATAAAGGTCTGGGCGAAATGAACCCCGAGCAGCTCTGGGAAACGACCATGGATCCCTCGCGCCGCAAGCTGCTGCGCGTCGCGCTGGAGGACGCCGGAACGGTGGAGAACATCTTCACCACGCTGATGGGCGACGCCGTTGAACCGCGCAAACACTTCATCGAGAAGCATGCCCTTGAAGTTAAGAACCTGGATATTTAACTTTCGCCACAGTTTATACGGAGGAACCTAGATGACAAGCAAGGAAGAACACAAGGGCGGTGCTCCCGACAACAAGGACAAGCCCGTAGACCTTTTCGGAAACATAACGCAGCGCAATATCGGCGAGGAGATGAAATCCTCGTACATAGACTACGCGATGAGCGTCATAGTGGGCCGCGCCCTGCCGGACGTGCGCGACGGCCTCAAGCCCGTGCACAGGCGCATACTTTACACCATGCACAGCATGGGCCTGCGCCATAATAAGCCCTTCAGAAAATCGGCCCGCGTGGTCGGCGACGTGATGGGTAAGTATCACCCGCACGGCGACTCGTCCATATACGAGGCCCTCGTCCGCATGGCGCAGGATTTCAGCCTGCGCTATATGCTGGTGGACGGGCAGGGAAACTTCGGCTCAGTTGACGGCGACCCCGCTGCCGCCATGAGGTACACGGAATGCCGTCTGGCCGGCGTGGCCGACGAGCTGCTGGCCGACATAGACAAGAACACCGTCCGCTTCGTTCCCAACTACGACGGCGCGGAAGAGGAGCCCTCGGTTCTGCCCGCCAAGCTGCCCAACCTGCTGGTCAACGGCGGGTCAGGCATAGCGGTCGGCATGGCCACCAATATTCCCACGCACAACCTTTCCGAGGTCTGCGAGGCCACTATCGCCTACATCAGCAATCCCTCCATCGAAGTGAAAGAGCTGATGAAGATTATCAAGGGTCCCGATTTCCCTACCGGCGGCATCATACGCGGCCGCCAGGGCATAAAGGATTATTTTGAAACGGGCCGCGGCTCGGTCCGCATCCAGGCCCGCACGGAAGTGGAGGAGATCAAGGGCGGCAGGGAAGCCATCATCGTCACCGAGATACCTTACCAGGTCAACAAGACCAACCTCATCAAGGCCATCGCCGACCTTGTGCGCGACAAGAAGATAGCCGACATCTCCGACATCCGCGACGAGTCCGACCGCCGCGGCATGCGCATAGTAATAGAGGTCAAGCGCGACGGTAACGCCCAGGTGGTGCTCAACCAGCTTTTGAAACACACGCAGCTGGAAACCACCTTCGGCGTGAACATGCTGGCCATCGTGGACGGCAAGCCCCGCGTTCTGCCCATCAAGGAAGTGCTTGCGCAGTACGTCACCCACCGCAAGCTGATGATAGTAAACCGCACCAAGTTCGACCTGGCAAAGGCCGTGGCCCGCGAGCATATACTGCAGGGCCTGCTCATCGCCATAAAGAACATGGACCGCGTGGTCAAGATAATCCGCACCTCGGACGACGCCGCCCAGGCCAAGACCAAGCTGATGGCGGAGTTCAAGCTTTCCGATATCCAGACGCAGGCCATCCTCGACATGCGCCTCCACCAGCTCACCCAGCTGGAAGCCGAAGGCATCGAGGCCGAGCAGAAGGAGCTCCTGAAGATCATAGAGGAACTGCGCGGCATACTGGCCGACCCTGCCAAGGTGCTTAAGATAATAGTCAAGGAACTGACCGAGCTTTCCGCCAAGTGCGGCGACAAGCGCCGCACTGAGATAACCAGCGAGGCTGCGGAGCTTACCATGGAAGACCTCATCCCCAACGAGGAAGTGGTGCTTACCATGTCGCACAGCGGTTACATAAAGCGCATACCGCTCAACACTTACCGCGCGCAGAACCGCGGCGGGAAGGGCATAATCGGCGGCGAGACCAAGGACGAGGATTTCATCGAGCAGCTCTTCGTCACGGAAGCCCATGCCACGATACTCTTCTTCACCACCCGCGGCAAGGTGTACTCGCTGCGCGCCTACGAGATTCCCGAAGGCAACCGCACTTCCCGCGGCAAGGCCATAGTCAACCTGCTCCAGATAGTCGGCGAGGAGAAGATAACCTCCGCCATAGCCATCAAGACGTTTGAAGAGGCGAAGGTGAAGGAAAACTACCTTGTCATGTGCACGAAGACGGGCATAGTAAAGCGCACCGCGCTGTCCGAATTCCAGCACATACGCCGCAGCGGCATAGCCGCCATCACCCTCGAGGACGGCGACGTCCTGGTTTCCGTCCAGCTGACCGAGGGCAAGAGCGACCTCATCATAGCCACCAAGGACGGCATGTCCATCCGCTTCCCGGAGACCGAAGTGCGGTCCATGGGCAGGCAGGCCATGGGCGTGATCGGCATAAAGATGGATAAGGCCGACTCGGTGGTCAGCATGGAATCCGCCGTCGAGGCGGAGAATCCGGAAGTGCTGACCGTCTGCGAGAACGGCTACGGCAAGCGCACCGGCATAGACGAGTACCGCGTGCAGCACCGCGGCGGCAGCGGCGTCATCACCATCAAGACGACGGAGCGCAACGGCGCCGTGGTCACCCTGCGCATAGTCGCGAAGGAAAAGGACCTCATGGTCATGACCGAGAAGGGTATGGCCATACGCCTGCGCTGCTCGCAGATACGCGAGGTGGGCCGCAACACGCAGGGCGTGCGCCTCGTCAGGCTCGAGGAGGGCGACAAGATCGCCAGCGTCGCGCCGGTGATAGTGGAAGAGGATGACGGCGCGGAGGAGAAGGCCTCGCCGGAAGCCGAAGCGAAAGAGAAATAGTTTGCAGTTGAACGGGGGGCCGGGCATTATCATGCCCGGCCCCTTTTTTCCGCCGTGCGCCGGAACCGGCCGCGGGCGGTGATGCAAGCAACGCAATCAATTTGGGATAATGTGCTTATGGTTGAAATAATCGGTTACATTGGTTCGGTTCTGATAGCCGCGTCGCTGATGATGAGCAACATAAAGCGCCTGCGCATCGTGAACCTGATAGGCGCGCTCGTCTTTGTCGGCTACGCCCTGATGGTCAAGGCTTACCCGATAGTGCTGGTAAACGGCTTCATCGCCGTAATAGACGCCTATTACCTCGGCCTCATGCGCGGCCGCAGGGATTACTTCAAGCTTATGCCGGCGCAGAGCATGGACGACCGGCTGGTCAAACTTTTTCTGGAATTCCACCGCGAGGACATCCACCGCTTCTTCCCGAAATTCCTGCCAGGTGCGCAGCCGGGCCGCAAGGCCATTTTCATACTGCGCAACCTGCAGCCCGTAGGACTGTTCATCTACTACGTGAGCGAAGGCGCCGCGCATATCGAGCTGGATTACGTCGCTCCGGAATACCGGGATTTCAAGAACGCCAATTACTTCCTCTACACATACGCCGACACCATAAGGAGCGAGGGCGCGGCCCGCTTCCTCGTCCACACCCAGTATCCCGCCCACGTGGCTTATATGGAAAAAATGGGCTTCACGCGCGGGGCCGACGGCGTTTATTCAAGGGATATCTGAATGGGCCTGCCCGCGCCGCGCGGCGTAAAGCTGCTGGAACACACCGCCGACATGGGGCTTGCGCTGCGCGGGCCCGAGGTGGAGACTGTTTTCCGCCGTTCGCTGGACGGGCTTCTCCTCCTGCTTGGTCTTGAGCAAGAGGGGCGCGGAGACGGCAAGGAACTGCGCTTGCAAATCAGCGCTCCGGACAACGCTTCCCTTCTCGTCGCCTGGCTGAACGAGCTCCTTTTCCATATTCAGGCGCGCCAGTTCAGGCCCTGCGCCATAACCATACTCCACATAAAATCCGGCACTCTCAGCGCCATGATAACCGGTTCGTCCGGTCAAGACTCAACCACTCCGGCGCGGGAGGTCAAGGCCGCCACATACCACAGGCTCCGTTTCGCGAAGGTGGGCGGGTCGTACAGGGCCAGAGTCTATTTCGACCTTTGAATTCCGCGCTTTATAATATAAACTGCCGTTAGAAACTTCCGGGGCCTTTCGCTCCGGGTTTTTTGGGAATTCCGCCGTTTCCAGACGGCGTTTTTGGGGACCGGACAATGAAGCTTGAGAAGATTGATTCCTGCCGCTGGCGCCTGCGCCGGCAGGGGAAGATGCGGGTTGACGGGACGGTTTACGCCTCCGCCGGCATGGTCGCGTCGCTTGAGGCGGACAAGGTGCTGGAACAGGTCTCCAATGTGGCCTGCCTGCCGGGCATAGCCGGCAGGTCCATGGCAATGCCTGACGCACACTGGGGTTACGGTTTCCCCATAGGCGGGGTGGCGGCTTTCCGCGCGGATGAGGGTGTCATATCTCCCGGCGGCGTCGGATACGACATCTCCTGCGGAGTCCGGCTGCTGAGAAGCTCCCTCAAAACTTCCGAGTGCGGGGACCGGCTGCCCCGCCTGATGGACGCGCTGTTTTCGGCGGTCCCTTCAGGCATTGGCAAAAGCGGTGGGGTCAGCGTCGGGGACGCGGAGATGGCGCGCGTCCTGACCGGAGGGGCGCGCTGGGCTGTGGAGGCGGGATTTGGACAGCCGCAGGACCTTGAATCCTGCGAAGACATGGGGGCCATGTCCGGAGCTTTGCCCGAAAAAGTTTCCGCGCGCGCTCTTGAGCGCGGGGGAGCGCAGTTGGGCACTCTCGGCAGCGGTAATCATTTTATCGAGGTGCAGGAAGTGGACGAGGTGTACGACGAGAAGGCCGCTTTCTGCTTCGGCCTTTTCAAGGGGCAGGTTGTTGTTCTTGTGCATACCGGTTCGCGCGGCTTAGGCTATCAGGTGTGCGATGACTATATAAGTGTGATGCTGCGCGCTTCCCATAAATATGGGATAGCCCTACCGGACAGGCAACTGGCCTGCGCTCCGCTCGCAAGCCGGGAGGGGAAGGATTACTTTGCCGCCATGGCCTGCGCCGCCAATTACGCCAAGGCCAACCGGCAGGCTATAACGCACCTGATCCGGCAGGCCTTCGGCCGGATTTTCGGCGGTGAGTTCCTTGAAGTGGTGTATGACGTTTCGCACAACATAGCCAAGATGGAAACGCACGAGGTCGACGGGACGATGAAATTGCTGTGCGTTCACCGCAAGGGGGCCACGCGGGCCTTCCCGGCCGGACATGGCGAGCTGCCCTCCCGTTACAAGGCGGTAGGCCAGCCGGTTCTTGTCCCCGGTTCAATGGGGACGTGTTCCTACGTGCTGTCCGGCACGCCGCATGCGATGGCGGAAACTTTCGGCAGCGTCTGCCACGGGGCGGGGCGGGTATGGAGTCGTTCCAAAGCCTCCAAAAATATCGACAGCGCAAGCCTGAGGCATGAACTGGAAGGGCGCGGCATAAGCGTCCGCACCGGTTCAATGAAAGGGCTCGCGGAAGAGGCGCCAGCCGCCTACAAGGACGTATGCGAAGTGGTGTCGGTCTGCGAAAAAGCGGGGCTTGCCTCAAAGGTGGCCAGGATGAGGCCGCTCGGGGTGGTTAAAGGCTGAGCTTTCAGTCTTGGCAGTGGAATGAAACGGACCGCACAAAACGCGGTCCTTTTTCATCCCTTTTTACGCCAATAGACAGGCGCACATTATGTTACAATGATTATATTAATACATAACCGGCCCGCGATGCCCCGGTTATGCCGATTTTTGCTTAAGCGAGGTTTTGCGGATGAAGGGACGTTTTTTTGCCGTTGCGGCCAGCTTGATATTGCTGCCGGTCCTGTCGTTTGCCGGCGTGGAGATAACCGGCGTGAAGTGGCAGACCGCCGTTTCCGCCAAGGGAAGCAAGGCGCGTTTCTCCGAGGCCGCTTCCGTTTCTGTGGGCAAGAAAAGCCGGAAATACGGGCCCGTGCGTCTGGTCCTTTCCCTCTCCAACTCCTGTTCCCTTCCCGCCGAAGGCCTCATAGTAAGCGCGGCCTTCAGCCTCAAGCTTTCCACGGCTGTTGCCTCGGAAGAGGTGGACGCTGTGCCGTTCGCGGTGGACGAGATACGGATACCGAAGATAAAGGCCGGACAGGTCGCGGAAGTGGTGGTGGCCGTGCGCGATCTGGACAGCGCGCTCCGGCGCGCGCTTAACGGAGGGCTGCTTGTCCGCTCCCTGCGGGTGGATGCCATGATAGCCCCTGTGCGCGATTCGGCCGAACTGCCGAAAGTCTACCGCGCCGATTTGAATGTAGAGACAAAAGAGGACTGACACATCATGCTGGATATCAAGCTTTTGCGTACCAATCCCGATAAAGTCAGGAAGGCGATGACGGACCGCGGCGGAGCCGCGCTGCCCGCGCTTGAAACCCTGATAGCGAAAGACGAGGCTTACCGCGCCATTATGGCGGAGGTGGAAAAGCTCCGCGCCAGAAGGAATGAGATTTCCGCCGGCATAGCTGTCATTCGCAAGGAAAAAGGGCCGGACGCCGTCAAGGAAGTGATGGCGGAAGCCAATAAAATCAAGGAAGAGATGCAGGCCAGGGAAGGCGGCCTCTCTGAAGCCAAGAAAGAAATAGACGCACTTGTCCTGTCTCTGCCGAACCTGCCGCACGAATCCGTTTGCATAGGCAAAAACGAGGCGGACAACAAGCTGGTCCGCGAGGACGCCTCCGCCAAAAAGGAATTTTCCTTCAAGCCCGCCGACCACCATGCCATAGGCGAAAAGCTCGGCATACTGGATTTCGAGACGGCAACGCTTCTTTCCGGCGCGCGCTTCGCGTTGCTGAAAGGGGCCGGCGCCCGCCTGGAGCGCGCCCTCATCAATTTCATGCTGGACATGCACACCCGCAAGCACGGCTATACCGAGGTCATTCCGCCCTACATTGTCACGGCGGAAACGCTTACCGGCACGGGCCAGCTTCCAAAATTCGAGGAAGACCTTTACAAGGTTTCGGGCGAGCACCCGGCATATCTCATCCCGACCGCGGAAGTTCCGCTTACCAACATGTTCCGCGGCGCCATACTCAAGGACAGCGACCTCCCGCTCAAGTTCACGGCCTATACGGCCTGCTTCAGGCAGGAGGCCGGCTCCTACGGCAAGGATACCCGCGGCCTCATCCGCAACCACCAGTTCAACAAGGTCGAACTGGTCTGGATAACCAGGCCGGAAGAGTCCATGGCCGCGCTTGAAACACTCACCTCCGACGCCGGGGAAATACTCTCCGCTCTGGAGCTCCCCCACCGCGTGATTTCTCTCTGCACCGGTGACATGGGCTTCTCCTCCTGCAAGACTTACGACCTTGAGGTCTGGCTGCCCTCCGAAGGGCGCTACCGCGAGATTTCCTCCTGCTCCAACTGCTGGGATTTCCAGGGCCGCAGGATGAACACCCGCATCAAGCGGGAGAAGGGGATGGAGTTCGTCCATACGCTCAACGGCAGCGGCCTCGCAGTGGGGCGCACCTTCGCCGCCATACTGGAGAATTTCCAGAACGCGGACGGCTCGGTTTCCGTGCCGGACGCCCTGCGCCCGTTCTTCGGGGCGGATATCATAAAGGCGGCGTGATGAAATATTTCTTCTCGCTTCTCATCTCGCTTTTCATCGCAGCGGCAACAGCCCTCCCGTGTTTCGCGGAGGGCGTGCCGCAGGAACTGGACAGCCTTACCATGTCCGCGCTGCACAACGTGCAGAATCTCGACATGGACAAGGCGGAGAAGGACTGCGACGAGATAATCACCCGCTTCGAGGGGCATCCGTTCGGCTATTTCGGGCGTGCGGTGGTGGCCTGGGCGCGTCTTGAGTATGCCCACGAGCAGAGCGACCCGGAAATGGAGAAGGAATTCGCCCGCCGCACGGACGAGGCCATCACCAAGGGCGAGGTCTATCTGAAGAAACATCCGCGCGACGCCAACGGCCACCTGGCCATGGGCGGCATGCTCGGCATGCGCAGCCGCCTCGCGTTGATGAAGCACAGCTATCTGAGCGCTTACGTCAGCGGTAAAAAAGCAATTTCGCACATGAACAAGGCCATAGAGATAGACCCTCAGCTTTATGACGCCTACATTGGCCCCGGCATGTATGAATATTACGCCGGAACCCTGCCGGCCGTAGTGCGGGTGCTGGCGCGTCTTTTCATGCACGGGGACCCGGAGAAGGGCATCTCCATGCTGAAGCTGGCTATGGAAAAGGGCCATTACATGGCTACGGTTTCCAAGTTGGTGCTGATAGAGATATACACTCAGGACGGCAGCAAATACGCCAACCCGAAGCAGGCCCTTGAGTGGGCCAAACAGCTCCGCGTCCAGTTTCCGGACCAGCCGCTTATACAGTTCGTGCAGATAGTGTGCATGCACCAGAGCGGGGAATACGCCGGCGTGGGAGCGGAGGCCGAGGATTATCTCAAGCGCATACACGAGGAAAGGCCCTACTACCTTCCCATTTACATACCGCGCGCCTATCTGGCGTTGGGCACGTCTTACCTGGCCCAGCACAAGCTGACCGAGGCGCTGGACAAGTTTTCGGCCGCGGCCCGCACGCTGGATGGGGGGGAGAAGCCAAATCGCTGGGCCGTATGGGCGCTGGTCCGCATCGGCAATGTGTATGACCTGATGGGCAACCGGGAGCTTGCGCTGCTCAATTATAAAAAGGCGCTCAAGGTAAAGGACCAGTGGGGTTTCAAGGATTTCATAACCAAGTACATTTCCAAGCCTTACACTATGCAGGAAGTTCCGGGACAATTGCCCCCGCCGTAAGGGGCTGACGGTTTAGAATGGTCAACTGGTTAGGCAGGTTAAAACGAATAGCACTCGCGGCCGCGGCGGCCTTGTCGCTGCTGGGCGCGGTGCCCGCCTGCGCGACCAGCCTGCATCCCTATTACACAAGCGGCACCAAGACCTTTACATTCGATTCAATATCCGCTCCGGTGACCATGGTCTTCTCGCTTTCCCCGACCTTCGCTTCATCCATAAGCAGCGCTACTTATGTCGCCGCTTCTACTGTCGCGCCATCCGCATGTAACACCCAGACCTGTTACTTCATGGTCAAGGTTTCAACTGAGGACGATTCCTACTTCGAACAATTCTCCACAGCCAATTACGGCGCGCCAGGCACTCCAACTTTCCCCTGGGTGCAGTCCACTCTGGCTATGGTAAGCTGGAGCGTGGGGACCAATCCCTCTTTCGCCGAATATGAAGTGAACGTGGCCACTGAAAACGCTTTCGCCGCGCCCCTGCCGTCATCCACCACTTACCGCTACAACGGTTCCGTAATTATCAGCCCTCTTCTGCCGAATACGCTGTATTATACGCGGGCCCGCTCAAAAAACGCCGACAAGACCTACTCGGCTTTTTCCAGTATTTCCTCCACCATGACCGCCACTGTCGGGAACGAGACTCTTTCCGTGGCTGTCAGTTCCGTGTCCATAGCCGCGACCTATACCACCCTTCCCATTTCTCCTTCATCCGCATCCTGCAGCGGCTACGCTCTCAAGGTGGGCGACAGGGAAGATTTTTCCGGGGTCAATGTAAGCTCGCAGACTGAAGAAGTCCTGCTGGATACTCTGGCGCGGGACGGCCTGTCGCCCAACACC